>JADZAR010000171.1 GCA_020852475.1 Nitrosomonas sp. | reverse complement strand
CGTTAACCTGACCTGTTCCCGTCAGAATATTGGCGAACAAGCCAATGTTGTTTCTCAGATTGGCCTGTACATTTCCCATTGAACCTGATTCATCGACAACAAAAATGATGTCACTCAAAATAGGCGCTGCGCTCGAGGATGCGCTGAAGAATGCTGAGCATGCAGCTAAGCACACGATGTATTTTTTTAATTTCATGGTTAAACTCCAAAAATCGTTAACAAGTTAATAAATACTCAATTTAGATGCATTCATTATCAGAATGGGGGTCTTCGCGAAATCTTATTTCATGCTTTTTCGCAGCAGAGATTTCAGATTAATATCCGGAATAAGCGCTTTTGCGAAGACTTGATTATAGAGCAAGCAATTTCTGTGCCAGAATTTTATTATCTTTACATATCAAATAATTAAGAATTGTGGTGTAATGATGAAGGGAGCGATTGTAAAAAAATCAGACACTTTTCTTTAGTGATTTATTATGATGGGTGTCGTGACTGGCGTCGATTTCTTGAGAATGTCTCTGAAAATCTGAGTTTGAAGCAAGACGAGATGGGTATAAAAAATATTGACACGACATGTGATTGATATGTAATAAGTTATTATTGTTTTGTGTGCGAGCGTCGACGTATTGTGACGGAATATGATTTTCCAGAGATACGCCTGACCTAAGGCTTTGCTGGGTTAATCAACTGATTGAGCAGTTTTCAGTCCGGTATGACGTTCTCCAGAGCTACTAAACTTTCGTTCTTTTCTATGCGGTGACTGCCTGTTGCGCGCTTTTGAACTACCCATGCAGTGTGCTGGTGTAATAAATTGCTATGGGATTTTCTTTTAGAATGCGAGCGACCAGTTTTGCGCGTTGAAATTGCTGGTGATCGGAGACGGTGTCCGCCAGAAATATGTTCGGCATCAACATATCCCTGCTTGCGTGTTTGATGTGTGCGTTGTTTTTTTGTGAATTGCTGAAAAACGTATCAGCGCCGATGGTGATTACTTGATGAAGCAGGCTGGAAGGGTGATTTAGTTTAATATCGGAAAATGGTGCTGGTCTTCTGCGGGGTTGCCGGGATTGATTAAATCTTGGCAACCCTGAGAAGCTGGTCAAGTTTACCTAATCATGAGCAGTATCAGGCAGTAAATCTTCTCATGCCGACAAAACCCAGCAGACCGAGACCCAGAAGCGCCAGTGTGCCAGGTTCTGGCACAGCTTTAAACTGCAAATCATCCAGCGCACAGAAGTCACACACGACTTCAAAGTATTTGATGTCATATACGCCACCGCGGTCGATGCCGGTGTAAACATTCGTGCCGGTAGGTACAGTCCAGGACTCAAGCAGAGCGAAACTGCTGTCATACGCATTGATAATTTCAGCATCGCCACGTGAATCTGCTACGCCAATGCCAACCATACTTGCAAGGCCACTGAACTCAAATAGAAACTTTCCGTCCCAGCCAAGGTTGCCGCTGCCACCTATTTCATAATTGACGCCGGTGCCAATATAGTTGGGAGAGCTTTGTGTTCCGGCATAACGTGCGAATGCAGCGCCTGAGCCTGTTGTCTCCGTAATCGATGCCAGACCCAGTGCGGCATAGTCATTGGCGCCGACAACTGTTCCCGTTGCCTGATCATCAAAATCGATTAAAGTACCAAAAATCGGACTTAAAGGGGATGATGGTGTGCCAACAAATTGAACGGCAAACGATGTTCCTGCTACAGATGCACTTAAAGCTGCGCCGGCGGTTAATGTTAATAATTTATTCAGTTTCATGATTAGTTCCTCGAGTAAAATCAGTAATGTTGCAATTAAATTATAAGCAATAATCGTGCCAATATTATGTAACAATTAGAAATATATTTTTATTCATAGGCTTGTGCTAATAAAGAAATTGCTTTTTCATGGAATGCTATTCAAAAGGAAGTGAAGTGTAAAATAATTCGACATGATGCGTATGATGATTTGATTGATACATGCGCTTTAGTGGATATGCGAACAAATTTGGTTAATTTTGTGTGCTATGGTCAGTAATTTTTATTTTTTCTTTTCAGTCTTCTGTCGATCAACTTAAAAGATAATGCTATGTTATATAATGGACTTATGCCGATGCTTTTCAGATGAGGGAATGAAAAGGTGTAAAAAATATCGACACGTGATTGACCGAGCAAGCAAGTCACTCATGTGAAAGATGATGATTTTTTAGTCGACTTTTTGTGCGAGGGCACGTATTCAGTGACTTTTGCTGATTTAATGAATTTGCAAACTTTGGGGTGTGATTGCGGTACGAGTAAAGCAATTATTTCCAAATGGCAATTGCCGATCTTTTTCAACGCTTTGTCGAGTCAGTCGGATAATGGTGGAGCCTCCAGCCCGGTATGCCATCCCGGTAATAATAAACCCTCGCCCACCCCCATGCGGCAGCCTGTTGTGCTGCTTTTGAGCTGCCCATGCAGTGAATACCGTTGCAATAAATCACCACCGGATTTTCTTTTAAAACGAGAGCAGTCAGATTTTGTTCGTTGAAATCGCTGACGACCGGAAGATGGTGCGCGCTAGAAATATGTTCGGCATCGTAATCTTGCTGTTTGCGTACGTCGATAAAAACCGTACCTTGATCAAGCAATGATTTTGCGCTATGAGTATCAATCGTTTGCGCGCCGGGGACATGCTCAGGCGCGAGCGTTTCTGCGCTGGCCGGGTAAGTCGGTAGGCAAAGTAGAGTCAGAAAAAAATAACCGCCAATATGCACGCTGCATCGCTGATCTCCTGAATGTTATATAGAGATGAAACGCGACAGAATAATCGCACTGATTTTTACTTATGAAAGTACTGTGCGCGGAATAAATGTCAATCTCCCGCAGTGCTCCGTTTCTGTGAGCAAAAAGTAAGGTTCAGCAGGTCAGTGTAAAGTTTTAACGCCGATGATTTTTTTGCGGCGCTATGCGTATGATGGGTGTCAGCGGTCGGATGCGGGAGGGGTGGCTTGCCAAGGCCGCTTATATTCGTTATCGCATTTAATTTCTGACGTCTTTTTGCTGATGTGGATTTTTCCGGGTATGCGCTGCATCGAGTGAACGGAGGGGGGACGATAATTTCACAGCTCATTCTGGCTTAGCCGATTTTATGCTCAAGAAATTCGATTAGGCTGCCCAAGGTTTTAAATACATCGGCGGAAATTTCATCGTCTTCCACGACGATACCATATTCTTCTTCAACGGCTGTCAACACTGAAACCACGCCAACTGAATCAAGTTCTATGATATTGCCGAGTAACGGTGAAGTGGTGTCAAGTTTCTCGACACGATCATTGTCGAGAACCAGGGTGTCGCGAAGTATTCTTTTAACATCGTCCATTAATGACATCAATAAAACTCCCGGAAAGGTATAATTGTCAAATATAAAGTTCGT
>JADZAR010000170.1 GCA_020852475.1 Nitrosomonas sp. | reverse complement strand
CGTTCTTCTGGAGCCAGTTCCTTTAGATTTTTTAATAAAACCGTCATTTCACCCGTTTTTCCCAGATATCGCGCCTTGATTTGCTCCAATTCAATGTTATTTTCAGTACTTTCGAATAGTTTTAACGCAGTGGCAACCAACTCTTCCAAATTATTCATGGCAATGAAACAGTTTGTTCATAAAAAAAGGAGGTCTAGCCAAAATTGCCGACCTCCCCCTGATACACTTACACGCCAACTGCTATTTAGCTTGCTAAGCTGGCTTTTACCTGATTGGTTATTTTTTCAAAAGCTGTTTTATCAAACACAGCCAAATCTGCCAGCACTTTTCTATCGAGCCCAATACCAGTTTTCTTGATTCCGTTCATAAAAGTACTATAAGTCATTCCTAACTCCCGAACTGCGGCATTGATACGCGCGATCCATAAAGCTCGGAATTGTCGTTTACGCTGACGGCGATCACGATAAGCATATTGTCCAGCCTTCATTACCGCCTGTTTTGCAATCCGGTAAACATTTTTTCTTCTGCCGCGATACCCTTTTGCCAGCTTAAGAATTTTTTTATGACGGGCTTTTGCCGTTACACCGCGTTTTACTCTTGGCATTGTCTATCTCCTTAGGCGTAAGGCATCATTACATGAACAGATTTCATGTCACTTGGATGGACAGCAGCCACACCTCTCAAGTGACGCTTATTTTTAGTTGTTTTTTTGGTAAGAATGTGGCGCTTGAAGGCTTGTGAACGCTTAATGCTCCCGCCAGCTCTGATCTTAAAGCGCTTGGCAGCACTCTTTTTTGTTTTCATTTTAGGCATAATTTCCCCTTTTTTAACATGAATCAAGGTGCTTTCTTTCAGAAAATCTTTAAAAACCTTGATATCACTTGTAATAAATAACTTCTATTGACAGAGTAAAGCAACTATTGCTGTGTTACGCCCTCGTTTTTCGAAACAATTTCCGTCATCTGCTTCGTAGATTTAACTGCTTTAACTTCCTTTTTCTTGGGCGACAACACCATAACCATTTGCCGCCCCTCTAATTTTGGAAATTGTTCTACAACAGCATGTGTTGACAAATCATCACGCACTCTTTCCAGTAATTTCACTCCAAATTCCTGATGCGCCATTTCTCGACCCCGGAAGCGGAGAGTAATTTTTACCTTATCACCATCATTTAAAAAATTAATCAGATTTCGCAGCTTGATACCGTAATCACCCTCATCCGTATTTGGTCTGAACTTAATCTCTTTAACTTGTATTTGTTTTTGTTTCAGTTTGGCATCATGTTTTTTTTTGCTTTCCTGATAGAGAAATTTTCCATAATCCATCAGCCTGCAAACTGGTGGCTCTGCCCCCGGCGCTATTTCAACAACATCCACGCCCGCTTCTTCAGCCATATCCCTAGCTTCGGCTATTGATACAATTCCAATTTGCTCACCATTAACACCAATCAACCTAACTTGTGACGTCGAGATTTCGTCATTGACCCTTACAGTCTTTTCTTGAGCTATGGCACCCTCCGCAAACTCACTAAATTTATCTACTATAGCCTTTCAGTTATTTCATTTTGAGCTCGGCTAATAAATTCTTCGATAGCCATCGATCCAAGATCCTGCCCTGATCTTTCTCTCACAGTAACTGTCCAACTCTCCACTTCCTTGTCTCCTACTATTAGTAGGTAAGGAACCTTCTGCATGCTATGCTCGCGAATTTTATAGCTTATCTTCTCATTTCTCAAGTCAGAACTGGCTCTTATACCGACTTGCTTCAGTTGATCTGTAATTGATAGAACATAGTCAGCTTGATTCTTGGAAATATTGAGCACGATCACCTGCTCTGGAGAAAGCCATAAAGGCAGCGCTCCCGCATGATGCTCAATGAGAATACCAATAAAGCGCTCCATAGATCCCAGAATGGCACGATGAAGCATAACCGGAATTTTTTTTGTATTATCTTCAGCTATATACCCCGCTCCAAGCCTTGCTGGCATAGAAAAATCTAGCTGCAAAGTGCCACATTGCCATTTACGACCAAGACTATCCTTCAAGGTGAATTCAATCTTCGGACCATAAAATGCACCTTCTCCTGGTTGCTCTTCCCAGTCAATATTTTTTTGATTTAGCGCAGCCGCCAAGGCTGTCTCAGCTTTATCCCATTGCGCCTCCGATCCAACTCTTTTAAGAGGGCGTGTTGAAAGCTTTATGAGCGTTCCACTAAAACCAAAATTCGCATATACCTGATTTAACAGATCAACAAATTTTATAACCTCTTCCAGAATTTGATCTTCTGTACAAAAAATATGGGCATCATCCTGCGTAAATGAACGTACACGCATAAGCCCGTGCAAAGCTCCTGATGCTTCATTTCGGTGACATGAACCAAATTCAGCCAGACGAAGCGGCAAATCACGATAACTTCTTAATCCATGATTAAATACCTGCACATGTCCCGGACAGTTCATTGGTTTAATAGCGTAATGTCGATTTTCTGATTCCGTGATAAACATATTTTCACGAAAATTCTCCCAATGACCGGAGCTCTCCCATAACGATCTATCCAACACCTGGGGTGTACGTATTTCAACATAACCATTTCCGGCAAGAATATGGCGCATATATTGTTCAATTTGTTGCCAGATAACCCAGCCCTTAGGATGCCAGTACACCATCCCCGGAGCCTCTTCCTGGGTATGGAATAAATCCAACTGCTTTCCTAGTTTGCGATGATCACGTTTTTCCGCTTCTTCCAAACACTGCAGGTAATTTTTCTGATCTTCATTGCTTATCCAGGCCGTACCATAAACCCGTTGCAACATCTCATTTTTGGAATCTCCCCGCCAATAAGCACCTGCTATCTTCATCAGTTTAAAAACCTTGATTTTTGATGTGGAGGGCACATGCGGGCCACGGCATAGATCAGTAAAGTTACCTTGGGAATACAAGGAAACCGGTTCAGTGTCAGGAATCGATTCAATTATTTGAGCTTTATAGTGCTCCCCAATTTCTTTAAAAAAAGCAATTGCCTTTGATCGTTCCCAGACCATCCTCTCGATTTTCAGATCCTTTTTGCTGATCTCCTGCATTCTTTTTTCTATAGCTACCAAATCCTCAGGTGTAAATGGCCGCTCATAAGAAAAATCATAATAAAATCCGTTCTCGATAACCGGACCGATAGTAACCTGCGCCTCTGGAAATAACTCTTTAACTGCATGCGCCAATAAATGCGCACAAGAATGACGCACGATCTCAAGCCCATCTGGATCTTTGTCTGTTATTAATACTAAATCACTGTCCGTATTTATCTGTTCTGTCAAATCCACCAACTTGCCATTCAACTTTCCCGCCAATGCTGCACGAGCAAGCCCAGGGCCTATAGACTCCGCAACCTCTCTTACAGTTACAGGATAATCAAATTTTTTGTCTGTACCATCTGGTAGATGAACAACTGTCACGTACTTACCTCACATCTTGAACAAATATCGTTATCAAAAGCCTTAGTATCTAGCATCAATT
>JADZAR010000169.1 GCA_020852475.1 Nitrosomonas sp. | reverse complement strand
TATACGATGCAGACAGTTATGCACGACAACTGCTGGAAGAAGGCGCAGTAATAGCGAGTTTCGACGATCGTCGGAAAGAAATTAGGCATCAATTGGATGCTGCCGCGAAAAAGGAAAATCTTGTACCGCTTCGGGACAAGGCTTTGCTGGATGAAGTGACTGCGCTGGTTGAACTGCCCAATGTGCTGACCGGTCAGTTTGAAACCGAGTTTCTGCAAGTGCCGCAGGAATGCCTGATCCTGACGATGAAAGCCAATCAGAAATATTTCCCGTTGATGGATACAAGCGGAAAACTGTCGAATAAGTTTCTACTGGTTTCGAATATCCGGCCTGCCGATCCGACACTTGTCGTTGCTGGTAACGAACGTGTGGTGCGCTCGCGTCTGGCCGACGCAAAATTTTTCTACGACCAGGATCGCAAAAAAACGCTGGAATCCCGTCTCCCTGGTTTGGAGCACGTGGTGTATCACAACAAGCTCGGCACGCAGGGCGAACGCATTCAGCGCGTCCGCGTCATTGCCCGTTCAATCGCACTACTGCTTGGCGGTGAAGCACTTGCCGATCAAGCTGGCCAAGCGGCGCTGCTATCGAAAACCGATCTGCTGACCGAGATGGTCGGCGAGTTTCCTGAATTGCAGGGCGTCATGGGACATTACTATGCGTTGAATGACGGTCACAGCGAGACGATCGCGCAAGCAATCGAGGATCATTACAAGCCGCGCTTTGCCGGTGACAGCCTGCCGCGCAATACGGTCGGCCTGTGCGTCGCGCTGGCCGACAAGCTTGAAACGCTGACGGGACTATTCAGCATCAACCAGATTCCGACCGGCGACAAAGATCCGTTTGCATTGCGCCGTCACGCACTGGGCATTATCCGCATACTGATCGAAAAGGAATTGCCGTTGTCGCTGGATTTCCTACTCAAGGAAGCGCGCCTCGCGTTTGACGGCCGCTATCCGGAGACCGCTGAATCGCCATTGCAGTTTATCTATGACCGCTTGGCCGGAAGCCTGCGCGAACAGGGTTATTTGCCTCAGGAGATTGACGCGGTGCTGAGTCAATCACCGAAGGTGCTCATGGATATCCCGAAAAGACTCGAAGCTGTGCGCGCGTTCAAGCAACTCCCCGAAGCGGAAAGCCTCGCAGCCGCCAACAAGCGCGTGCACAACATTCTGGAGAAAAATGCGAAAAACGGTATCCCGGTTCCTGCCGCAATCGATATCCACCTGCTCAGAGAGCCTGCAGAAACCGCGCTGCATGATGCACTTCAAAGCGCGACAGCGCTTGCCGACAGCGCTTTCGAATCCGGCAGCTATACGCGTTCGCTGCAAACACTGGCTGCGCTCAAGGAGCCGATCGATACATTTTTTGATCATGTCATGGTCAATACAGACGACCCCGGCCTGCGCGCAAACCGGTTATGCCTGCTCCAAATGATGCACCGATCGATGAATCGTGTGGCCGATCTTTCCAGACTGGCAAGCTGATATGAAACTGATTATTCTCGATCACAACGGCGTTATCAATCAAAACAGCGAAACCTTTATCAAAACGCCCGAGGAATGGGTACCCATCCCGGGCAGCCTGGAAGCGATCGCGCGCCTGACACATGCCGGTTATCGCGTGATTACCGCCACCAATCAGTCCGGTATCGGACGCGGCCTGCTCGATATGGCGACGTTCAATGCCATCAACGAAAAGATGTACAAGGCAGTCGCCCAGGCGGGCGGTCGCATTGATTCCATTTTTTTCTGCCCGCATACCAACGCCGACAAGTGCAATTGTAGAAAACCGAAAACCGGCATGTTCGAGGAAATCATGCAACGCTATGGCACAGACCTGAAGAACACGCCTATCATCGGCGATGCCCTGCGTGATCTGCAGGCAGCCGATGCCATCGGCGCTTTGCCGGTTTTGCTGCTGACCGGAAAAGGCCGGATGACACAGGAACAAAACGAGCTGCCGCCACACACACTGATTTTCGACGATCTCTCCGCAGCTGCCGACGCGATTACAGGACGCGGATGATGCAAGCGCTATTACGTTCCACGCTGTATATGCTGCTGCTGGTGATCATCACGCCGCCTTACGCAGTATTCACACTGGCGTGCTTTCCGCTCTCGGCGCATAACCGGTACCGCGTCACATCAACTTGGACACGCATGATTTTGTTTCTGCTCGAACATATCTGCGGCTTGCGTTACCGTATTCTGGGCGCGGAAAATATTCCCGATACCCCCAGCATCGTACTGTCCAAGCATCAGTCTGCATGGGAGACGCTAGCCTTTCAGAAAATTTTTCCGCCACAGGTCTGGGTGTTGAAGAAAGAGCTTCTGCGCATCCCCTTTTTTGGCTGGGGACTGGCCATGACCAGTCCTATCGCAATCGACCGCAACGCGGGCAGAAGCGCACTGGATCAGGTCGTCGAACAGGGCCGCGACCGGTTGGAACAGGGTTTCTGGGTAGTGATTTTTCCGGAAGGCACGCGCATCCCCACCGGTCAGAAAGGTAAATACCGCATTGGCGGCGCTTGGCTTGCCACGCATACCGGTGTTCCAGTTGTACCCGTTGCACACAATGCTGGTGAATTCTGGGCCAGAAATGCGTTTATCAAGAAACCCGGCACAATTATCGTCAGTATTGGCAAACCGATTGATCCGTCCGGCATGGAGCCGAATGCGCTCAACGCGCAGGTGGAAAACTGGATCGAAAGCGAAATGGCGCGAATCAGCCAGCACAAACCGGCTACAGATTAGTTGCGGATAGTCAAAAAAATGGACTACCAACTCAAGCGCAGCCGTCGCAAAACCATAGGCATCCGGATCGGCCATCGTGGCGTTCAGGTTTGCGCACCTATGGATTTATCCCTATCCGAAATTGACCGGCTGGTGCAAACCAAGACCCGCTGGATACAACAAAAACTGTCCGAATGGAAAGACAAAAAACCATTGAAGCCCCTCTCGACCGAGCATCGCACGCTGTATCCGATGCTGGGAGACCTCTGGAAACCTGGAATAAACGCCCACGGGCACTTGTATATGATGCTCGCATCCAGCGATCCAGCAACAAGGCATGCATCGACTGCGGATAACACGCTGAAACCGGCGTTTGTGCAGAAATGGGTCGCCACCTGGTACCAGCAGCATGCGGCCACCTGCTTCAGCGAACGTCTGACACTGTATGCCGTCAAGTTGAATATCGCAAAACCGCACTTCAAACTGTCGCACGCCAAAACGCGCTGGGGAAGCTGTAACAGCCGCGGCGTCATACGGCTGAACTGGCGTCTGATTCAGTTGCCGTTACATCTGGTCGATTACGTTGTTGCCCATGAACTCTGTCATTTGATCGAAATGAATCACTCGCCCGCATTCTGGCAGCTGGTCGCGAACATTTTCCCGGATTATCCACGGGCGCGCCAGGAACTGAATAGCTATGCCATCTGCTAACAGATGACCGAAAAAGCACTGAACCCATGCATTATTCCATGCGCCGAATCTGCTGCAACATGCTAAATTCCATTTCCACCCTACAGACTGCTCACCTAACGGGCTGTTAAATATAGATGCTGTGGATACCAAATGGATTTTCTGGCTTGAATGATGGTCTATCCGTTACACCAGAAAAATTGTGAAGAGACCTTTGCACGGTGTCATGAGCGGTGCGAGAATAAGGCAAAAATTTGCGAAAAAGCGGAGTTTACACGGGGTAAATGAGCATTTTTCGCAAATTTTTAACGCGATTATCGTGCCGCGTAGTAAC
>JADZAR010000168.1 GCA_020852475.1 Nitrosomonas sp. | reverse complement strand
TGATTCAATACACCATCAATGCATTACAGGATGGGCGCTTCTCTGCCAAAGGCAGTGGCGCGTTGCAATTGATTGCCTTTTTATACGGAACGGAAAGATCGGCAAATTTTGATCTGTTCAAAATCCTGGATGAACTTGCCAATCAGGAAGCAGGTTGAAAAAACTGATTTATGCACACAAACTACAACAAACAATCAAAGAACAGATAATAAAAAATATGACAACACAGAAACTTCGTGTGATTGTAATGAATGGCCAAAAAATCATTCAGGCATTGATCAATAATGAATGGGAGACGACCGGCACCATCAAGAAAGTGGAAGAAGGCATCAAACCCGGTATTTACAATATTTACCTGGCGCAGAAACCCGAAGATAAAAAACAGTATGAAGGTAAAATTTTATACGTCGACAAGGAAAACGAAGTTTTTTATCAGCAAACCGGGAAAGATTTTATTGTGCATCAAATAAATGCGATTAACGGTAAGCCTGTTGCCGGGAATGATGTGGTTGTGGAGTATGATGGGGAGAAAGCGCATTTGACACAAGCTGATGCACTTAAGAAGAAAAAGGTATTAAAAATTTGACTTAGATACATTCAGTATGAAAAGCATCTTAATACCGAAGCCTTTTATCGTCGGATAATTTCATAGGATTTAAGTCCTCCCAAACGCTCCGTTTCAACGAGACCGGGTGTTACCAACCATTCAAGGAACTGTTTTGCATCTATCGCACCAGATAACAAGCGTAGCACTCCCTCAATGAAAACTGAGTGTTCTATCAAGCTAATGTTGCTAGCAGCCAATACTTTCTTTTTAGAAGATTCATCAAAACCGGGTTTGCCCAAAGTAACTCTATGCATTGAAGAATCATAATCAGCAGATTTTTGTATAACTGCCCACGCATCCTCTTTGTTAATTAAAGGTGGTTTTTTAGAGGCAGTTTTACACTCTAATAGCACTTCAGTGTTTTTATAACTAATAAGTAAGTCGGGAACATTTTGTTGCTTTCCATCATCCAAACAGCTAACAGACCAGCTTGATTCAGCTTCAAGTAATTTTCTGATCGCAACCTCATATTCAGTGCCCATCCTAGAATAACATTGTTCAATCGTTTTCTTTAAACCTAAGGTTTCAGCCAATCGCAGATGGATTGACTCAAATCGATTAGTGTTAAATCCGATTGCACCTGATATTGCAGACAGTAATGCGTTAGCTCTATTTTCATTCCGAACTATAGAAACCAGTTTTTCTTTAGAAGCTGAGATGATATCTTCAAATGTAGATAATCCATTTGATATAACGGCTAATGCGCGTTGACGCCCAAAGCCGGGAACATTTTGTTTCTGGGCAATTCTTATCAAATCGAGAGCCTCAGCCGGAGTGCCCCATCTTACTCTACGCGCCAACATAGATAGATTGTTGGTTAATTTTTGCGAATAATTCAACTCTGGAACACAGGCAATACGCTGAAGCCCTTCTAAAATCCACGCAACATCAAGCGCCAACCTGTGAACGGAACCTGAAGAGATATTTGTTTGGTATCGTATTTTGCGGTCTTCTACCCCATTGCAAAATAGGACAATAGCATGAGCACATTGATTAACAAAGTTTTGTGTTCGATCAAGCGGACAAAGCAGTTTTGAAGATGTTAGGAAATCATTCGAGGTAACCGGATTTCTTCCTGAAGGAAAAGCTAAAAATCTCGTTGGGTGTGAGCCACAAAATTCTGGGCATTGGCATACCCAATGTATAATTCCAGCAATATATTCTTCGAAGGACACTTCTATTGAATTTGCACAAGAAGCAAAAGTATCCAAGAATTCTAAGGCAGTCGTTGGTAATAAACCTGTCTCAGCAACGGCTTTTCCAACAGGAGTCGCCATCAAAACACTATCAGAATATTCGATTAGACTTTTTTCGCGCAACCACGAAATCGATTCGGTTGCTTTCGAGAGTATTTCATCCAATTTTGCTGGATTCTTTTCACTAATCTGATACCAAAAGTATGTATTTTCAAAAAAATCTCTGACTCTTCCTTCTGTTTCGATAATTCGCGATGAAACGAGCATTAATACTGTTCGTCTCATACTTATCTTTACAAGTTTTGAGTTTACCTTGTCATTCACAGGTAGAACGATCTCACTAGCGTGTCTCAGCTCCACCGGATTTTTAGGCAATAAAATAGCGTAGCCATTTTCATGCAACCCTAATCTTCCGGCCCTACCAGACATATTTCTATAATCTGATTTTGTTATGTGAGAGCCTGCTCTGTCACCCCATTGATATGTTAATTTTGGGAAAACCACGGTCTTAAAGGGAAAATTAACTCCAGCCGCTAAAGTTGATGTGGAGAAACATACTTGAATTTTTGAACTCGAAATCCCGTTTTCAATGACTTGGCGTTCTTGAGTCGTTAGATCAGCAGAATGAAACGCTATACCTTTTCTTGCATTTCCTAATAATTGTTCTGAAGCTTCAGTTGGCTCAGAAAATAAGTCTAGTTCAACCGCTAATTCTATGCCATGTGCTTTTTGTTGCTCTGTTTGAGAATAGCTCTCAGCATACTCTAAAGCTTCTCTCCGTGATTCAGTAAAAACAAGAACGGGAGATTTGCCATCTGCAACCAGCTGACGTGTAACATTAATTATATCTGTTGGTAATATTGTTTCAGAGTTGTGTGTAATCGTTCCTGATTCATCTCCAAATCTTACGGTATATACTTGTCCGTCGTGCCAAATTTCTTGGGAAAGTTCTATGTCTCTAGAATGGCTTTCTGCTAACTCACAATTTAACCAGTACGCTAATTCCTGCGGATTTCCAACAGTTGCTGTCAATGCGATAAATTGATCTATCTCATGCTGACGAATTATCGAGCAAAGTGCTTCAATATTTGGGCCTCTTCCTTCCTCTCCTATAATTTGAAGCTCATCAGCAACAACTAATATATTTCTAAAATCAATTTGGCCACTTAGGGCCATCGCAAGTGCTTTTTCATACGTTGCCACCAAAAGTTGGGGTTGTGCGTCACCTTCCTCTCTATCACCTGTACTCAAACCCACTGTTGCTAAATGTCCACCGTTGAAGCCAAAACGAACTTCAAAATCGTTATATTTCTGATCTGCAAGAGCTTTATGCGAAACGAGATATAAGCATTTTTTTCCATTTTTAAGTGCAACAAGGAGCGCAATTTCTCCAACTAGTGTTTTACCTGAAGAAGTCGGCGCACTTACCAGAAGACTCTTCTTATCAGCAACACCCAATTCGAGAGCAACTTTCTGAATATCTGTTAAGTGTTCAAAACCCCAACCTGAAATTACATGTTTGAGTTCATCACTAAGCCCCGGCGCTGTAAACTGATTCAGTTGCATATCAATCGCTTAAAAAATGTAGCTCTACTAACATACTTTAATAACCCCAATCTTCGTGAGCTAACGGTTCGCTTTTCAGAAAGTCTCTACTTTGCCGCCAGTTTGGTAAAAATCTGTCCATGAGACTTCTGAAATTGTCATTATGGTGCCTCTCATGTAAGTGGACGAGTTCATGAACAAGAATGTACTCAAGGCATTCGGGCGATTTCTTGGCAAGCTCCAGATTAATCCAGATTCTGCGTTCAGCAATATTGCAGCTTCCCCATTTGGTTTTCATTTTTTTTACGCCCCAGTCACTAATCTCTTTGCCTACGATAGGTTGCCATTTGGCTAGAAGCTGAGGAATTTGAATTTTAAGCTGCTGCCGATACCATGCATTTACCACTAATGCCCGGTTTTCTTTCGTCGTTCCCGGAGAAACAGATAAAATCATCTTTGCGTTGTTTTTCAAAGAAAGAGCATGTTTTCCATGGCGTTCTATCACATCAAGTATGTAACGTTTTCCCTGATAATAGTGGCTTTCGCCGGAAACATACTCGCGCTCTGTTTGGCGGGGTTGCTTTTTAAATTCCTCTTGCCGCTTTTTAATCCATGGTAGGCGCGAAACGATGGCAAGGCGCACATTTTCATTTGTTATGTGCTGAGGGACTGAAACACGAACGCTGCCTTCGGGAGGGTAGACACCAAGGTGAATGTTCTTGATCTTTTTTCGAACAATTTCGACCGGTATATCGGAAACTGTGATGAATTGGCTATCGATATTCATATTGATTCTTCACCAGCTCTAATATTCCATGCAGAAGATTATCATCGTTAAGCACTTTACTAATAGCTGCGGCAACTTCGCGTTCCCTTATCCGGTGGCCTATCCAATCAGCTTTTTTTGTACGCTTTACAGCGGAATCAATCTGAAGCGCTAAAGCTTCATTTTTTTCCAAATTATCATAGAGTGATTTTTTAGCGGATGTGTTAATTGACGCTGGATATGCGCAAGGATTAATTCCTCCAGCATTCACGACTTGGACAGACAGTTCTTTTACTTTTTCCAGATATTCCTTGTAGTCAATGGCCTGTTGTCTACGCTCATTGATAAGCGCATCGAGTAACTCGGACATTTTCTCGTAGTATTTGGGATTAACGGCCTGTTCATCAATGATAACTTTACGCAAATTGTTCTCGATAGTTTCGGCCATTGTTTCTTCATCGGCCTTCATGGATGCTGGCATCTCATCAAGTGCGCCCAAGCCTTTTTGAACAATCAGGTCAATGAGTCCGAGTTCTTCAAAATCGGCAACCACTTCGCTATCTTCAGCACGTATATACGTGTCCAGCAAATGCCGCATGGCAGGTTCGTAAAGCTTCATGTCAACATAATCACCACTGGCCAGCTTAATCTCCTCACGAACCTTATTAAAGTGCTCGACTTCCTGCTTGATCTTTGCAGCTTGCTCGGCTGTATAGCCTGCATCGTCAAGTTCATTGGCAAGGTTTGCGTAGGCTCTGAATAAACTTGCTATAGATTTGTAAAGAGTAAGCCGTTTTGCCTCATTAGCACGTAAATCATCGGGCTTTGCTGTGTCGCCACAAAAATAATGTATATATTCTTTCTGGCCTTTTGGTTCTAACACCGGCTCGCACAGCGCTTTAACGGTTTCTCTTGCTTCCTCCAGTTTTTCTTTTGCTTTTTCCAGTCGGTCAGACAATAGCCCGGCAACATCTTTAGCTTCGTATGCATCAAATGCACCATTGGTATAATCACCGATAGCGCCTTCAAGACGGTGAAACAGGTCTTTATAGTCAATGATATAACCATATTCCTTGTCTTCACCATCAAGGCGATTCACGCGGCAAATCGCCTGAAACAGGCCATGGTCTCGCATTTCCTTGTCGATATACAAATACGTTGCTGATGGTGCATCAAAGCCAGTCAGTAACTTGTCCACCACGATGAGCAATCTCATTTGCCCCGGTTCTTCTATGAATTTCTTTTTAACCTGCTTTTCGAATTCTTCGGCCATATACATGGCTTCATCTTCTGGCTTCTCGAAATATTGCGCCAACATGCGGCGATATATCTCGTACTTACGAAGCTTTTCTGTTAGACCCTCACCAGATTCTTCTCCCTTTATATCCGAGGGTGATGGTTGATAGCTCGTAACAATGGCGCATTTTCCTGAGAAATCGGTTTTATCAAAAATTTCAAAAACCTTGCAGGCTTGATAAATACTGGAACAAACAAGCATTGCATTGCCCCGGCCATCCATGAGCCGTGGCTTTGTCTCCATATCCATCAAAATATCGTTGACGATTTGTTCAAGCCTGTCCTGACTGGACAAAACCTTTTGCATCGTGCCCCATTTAAGCTTGAGCTGGGCTCTCGCCATATCCGAAAGCCCCTTGGTTTTTAGATCAAACCATTGATCGACTTTCTTTTGGGATGTGACATATTGATCGATGTCCCGTGCTTCATAGCGTAAATCAAGCACCACACCATCAGCCACGGCTTCATCAAATTTATAGGTGTGAATAAAGCTGCCAAAAATCTCGATACTTTTTTTCTTGTCCGCTTTCAGTAAAGGGGTGCCGGTAAAACCAACAAACATGGCGTTGGGCAAAATGGCTTTCATGGCCTCATGAAGCTTGCCGGATTGCGTGCGGTGACATTCATCGACAAAGACGAAAATATTACCCTTTGCGCTAAAATCGGAAGGCAGGCTGGCTTCTAATTCTTTTATAAAATCTTCGGCGGCTTCGCCATTTTCATCTTCTGATTGTCTACCGAATTTATGCACCAGTGAACAAAGAAGCCATGGCGTTGTCCGGTTGAGCGTACTGATAAGATCAGCCCCGCTTTTGGTACGATAAATTTGTTCCTGCACGCCAGTGAATACTTTTTCAATCTGCTCATCCAGTTCGGTTCTATCGGTCACGACAAGAACACGTGCATCCTGAACATTTTCACGTATCCATTTGGCAAGCCAAACCATTGTCAGGCTTTTTCCTGAGCCCTGAGTATGCCAAATGATGCCGCCTTCTTTACGCTTCACATGCTCCTGCGCGGCCTTGACTCCAAAATACTGATTATGGCGGCAGGTCTTTTTAACGCCCGCATCGAAGACAATGAAATTATGAATGATTTCCAGAAAGCGCTCTTTATTGCACATTCTGCTCAAATGAAAATCGAGCGCATTACCGAAAGGATTATCAATGTCTTCCTTCCATTGATAATAATGTTTTTCAGATGTTTCGATGGTGCCGTAGCGAAGCCCTTCGGTATCGTTACCGGCCATCACAAGTTGCATGGTGGTAAAGAAGTTACGAATGAACGCTTTTTTCTGATTATCAAGATTCTGGCGGATACCTTCGCCGACTGACACGCTGGAGCGTTTAAGTTCAATCACGCCCAACGCAATACCATTCACGTAAAGAACCACATCAGGGCGTTTTTTATTCTCGCCTTTGATTGAAACTTCCTCAGCAATTGCAAAATCATTATTGAGAGGATTTTCCCAGTCAATCAGCCAAACCGTTTGAAATTGTTCTCCTGCGCCTTCCTTGACCTTAACGCCGTAGCGCAGCAGCGTGTAGACTTCCCTGTTGGCTTCATAAAGATGTTTGCCATCCCCAAGGGCGCTGGCTTGCTCCAAAGCGCGAAAAGTACGATTGATCAGTGTTTCATTAACGCCGCGTTTGGACAGCCAAGTGCTGAGCAGGCCTTTTTCAATATTGCTGTTATTGTCCCGGTCGTGCCAGTTACCCAGATAATCATATTGAAGATGATCACGAAACAGTTTCACGATCCTGTTTTGTGATTCTCTTTCCCTTTGACCTATCTCTGGCATGACTCCCCCATGTTCCTATGCAGCCTTCGTTTTCTTGGTTTCCGCTACATCAACAAGCCGTGTGCGCCCGGTCAGCAATTCCTGCATCATGCCTTGCTTGACGGCTTTCGTTTTATCCAGTTTTTCGGTTAAGGACGCTAGTTCGTTATCCATCGCATTTAGCATAAGTGCAATTTCTTTTTGTTCCGCAATATCAGGGGCGAGAAATTCAAAATTCATAAAATCTTTCTGATAAAGGTGTGTAATTGTTGAGCCTGCTGTAATCTTGGCAAGAAACTCATCAAAAATTCTTGAGCTGAGGACATAGTATAAAAATAAGGGATCAAATTTATTATTAATTGGGCGGATTACGAAAACACCGCTATTTAATGTGGCGGGAAGTTCCAAGTGACATGGTCTAATAGACCCGGACACTCCAGTTAAGAGAAAATAGTCTTAATTGGAGGAAGAAATGGAACAGAGGAAACACTATACAAAGGAATTCAAACTGGACGCGATTAGTCTGGTACTGGATC
>JADZAR010000167.1 GCA_020852475.1 Nitrosomonas sp. | reverse complement strand
GGCACAATGAGGCGTAATAACGCGTTATTACAACGAATTGTAACGCAGCAAAAATTAAAAAGCGGCGTGCTATAAACACCATAGTTTGACTCACCATCTGGATGAACCAGAATTGATCAAATTGTTTTATGTATTCATATCGTTAGTCGTTTAGGATAACGATCAACTGAAGTTTTTAGGTTTAATGCTAATGTAGCTGGGTAGGAAATAAATCCAGTTTGCGTGGTGTGACAAAAACGCGATCGCCTTTTTCCAATTGTAACGTGCGAAAACGGTCCTTGCTGATTTCAACCTGGACAAGGTTTTTGTTGGCGTTGTCGTCATGCGCCAATTCCAGCCGAACAACCGGGCCGATCGAAACAATATGAATAATATGCGCAGCCAATGCCGATTCGCCATTTTTTACCCGGTCGACCTCGATATCATGCGGCCTGACATAGGCAATTGCAGCCATGTTTTCAGCCTCGGCATGCTCCGGCGCTTCAATTTCAATATCACCGATCGTCGCGCGGCCGCGATGTATGCGGCCATGAAAAAGATTCACATGACCAAGAAATTCGTATACGAACGGATTGGCGGGACGCTCATAGACTTCATCGGGCGTGCCAATCTGTTCGATCCGTCCTTCGTTCATGACAACGACCCGGTCGGAAACTTCCAGCGCTTCTTCCTGATCGTGTGTAACGAAAACACTGGTGATGTGCATATCGTCATGCAATCTCCGCAGCCAGATGCGCAATTCCTTGCGCACTTTGGCGTCAAGCGCCCCAAACGGTTCATCCAGCAGCAATACCTTGGGTTCCACCGCCAGTGCACGTGCCAGTGCAATACGCTGACGTTGCCCGCCGGAGAGTTGATGCGGGTAACGGTCGGCCAGCCAGTCCAGTTGGACGAGTTTCAGCAGGCTGATGACGCGCTCGCGGATTTCCGCGTCTTTCAGACGGCTGTGCTTGGGGCGGACGCGCAGGCCAAACGCGACATTCTCGAAAATAGTCATATTGCGAAACAGCGCGTAATGCTGGAAGACAAAACCAACTTGCCGGTCACGGATAGACTGGTGGGTTGTGTCTTCATTATTGAACCGCACTTGACCCGAATCGGCGGTTTCAAGCCCGGCGATCACGCGCAACAATGTGGTTTTGCCGGAACCGGATGGACCCAGCAGTGCGAGCAGCTCTCCGGAACGAACTTCAAGACTGACATCGTGTAGTGCCGTGAATGTGCCGAATTGCTTGGAAAGGTTGCGTATTTCAATACTCATGATGGTTTTCCTTGTTTACTCTTTTATTTTTTGTTGCGTGACTTTGGATTCCACGAACGTTTTGATGGCGAGCGTGATCAACGCGAGCAGCGCCAGGAGCGATGCGACTGCAAAGGCTGCTGCATAGTTGTATTCGTTATAAAGAATCTCGACGTGCAGCGGCAGTGTATTAGTTTGTCCGCGGATGTGACCGGAAACGACGCTGACCGCGCCGAATTCCCCCATTGCCCGCGCGTTGCAGAGAATAACGCCGTACAACAGGCCCCATTTGATATTGGGCAGCGTAATACGCCAGAAAGTCTGCCAGCCGCTGGCGCCGAGTATAACCGCGGCTTCTTCCTCTTCGGTGCCCTGTGCCTGCATCAGCGGGATAAGTTCACGCGCGATAAACGGCACCGTGACAAAAACCGTTGCCAGTACGATCCCCGGCACCGCAAAGATGATTTTGATGTCGTGTTCAGCGAGCCACGGCCCCAGCCAGCCCTGCAATCCGAATACGAGTACGTAAATCAATCCGGCGATGACGGGAGAAACCGAGAAGGGCAAATCAATCAGCGTGGTCAGAATGTTTTTGCCGCGGAATTCAAATTTGGCAATTGCCCAGGCTGCCGCAACGCCAAAAATCAGATTGAGCGGCACGGCAATCGCCGCCGCGATCAAGGTAAGCCGGATTGCCGCGCGGGCATCAGCTTCGGTGATCGCGGCGAAATAAACATCGACGCCTTTTTTAAGCGCTTCGTAAAATACGGAAATCAGCGGAACGAACAGAAACAGCGCCAGAAATATAAGTGCCAGGCCAATCAATGTCCGGCGCACCCAGGCCGGTTCTTGGGTAATGGCTGTGCGTCGCGACTTGTCAGGATATGAAATCGTTATTGTCGTCATGGCAGATCTCTCATGCGAGCGCGTTACGGTGGCGGCTCCACCATTGCAGCAGATTGATGATCAGCAGCAGTATGAACGAGATGACCAGCATGACGACAGCGATGGCCGTTGCTCCGGCGTAATCATACTGTTCCAGCTTGGTGATAATCAGCAGCGGTGTGATTTCCGAAACCATCGGCATATTGCCCGCAATGAAAATCACCGAGCCGTACTCGCCAATAGCGCGCGCAAAGGCGAGTGCAAACCCCGTCATCAGCGCCGGAAAGATTGCCGGGAATATAATCCGCAGAAATATCTGCAACCGGTTTGCGCCGAGCATCGCCGCGGCTTCCTCCAGTTCGGTCTCGATATCCTCAAGCACGGGTTGTACCGTGCGTACGACAAATGGCAGACCGATGAAGGTCAGCGCGACGTAGATGCCGACCGGGGTAAAAGCAACCTTGATGCCGAGCGGTTCGAGAAACTGCCCGATCCAGCCGTTTCCGGCATAGAGCGCGGTCAGGGCAATGCCTGCCACGGCGGTGGGCAGTGCGAATGGCAAATCAATTAACGCATCGATTAACCGTTTACCGGTAAATTGGTAGCGTACCAGCACCCAGGCGATCAGCAATCCGAATAGGGCGTTGGTTAGCGCCGCGGCAAACGATGCGCCGAACGTCAGACGGTAGGAAGCCAGTACGCGCGGTGTCGTCACGACTGTCCAGAATTCCGTCCAGGTCAGCTCGGCGGCGCGAAAGAATGCTGCCGAGAGGGGAATCAAGACAATCAGGCTCAGATAAAGCAGGGTAAATCCCAACGCCAGGTTGAATCCCGGTAAAACACTGTGCTGTTTGAATGTGCTCAAGCTAAAAACTCCTTTTACGTTTGTTTCGGTTATAAGTTTTCTTTTCTTGCCGTTTCCGCTTGCAAGGTGTCGCGGATCAGTTCGGGCGATATGGTTGAAACCGCGCGTACAGGCGATCCGAGATAATTTCCGAGCAGGTAATCCGCACCGATATCCCTGGCGGCGGCAAGCTGACGCGGAGTGTCGATATTCCATACCAGCAGCTGCAAACCGGCGCGCAGGGCGTTTTCGGCAAAGGCATCAGCGCCGCTGTCGGCGCGGAACAATTCATCCGCGTCGATGCGTACAATGTCCGGCGTTAAACTCTCGGGTCCTATCAGCCAGTTAACGGAACTGAAAGAACCAGGTGCGCCAGCAGGGGTGTAATTTGCCGAGACCCGATAGCCGCGTGCACGGTAATTGTTGATGACCTGATACAGCAGAACCGGATCTCGGTTGACGGCCGGCGGTATCTCGATGGTTACCCGGGATGTGCGTACGCCGATCAAATCAAGAAAATTCTCGAACGTGCGGCCGTGATCGGTCTTGACGCTCTCCAGAAGACGCGGATGTACGACCAGAAAAAGTTGTTCCGAATCTGAAGCTGTCTTGAAATAATTCAATGCATGGACTGCACGGCATAAACGATCCAGTTCCACCAATTGAGCATCCGTTGAAGCCTGGGAAAAAACCTGCCAGGGCCAGAGCGCGATCTCGTCGTTTATCTGAGAACGAATGTAGGCCGTGTGTCCGATGGTCGTGTTGCTGGCAATGCTGAAAACCGGCTGGAATGCGCTGGTCAGTTTGCAACGGAAAAAGTATCCGCTAATCCAGCCATCCTCGGCGCGCTCCAGCGAAAAATCGGTGGCGGAGCGGATCAAATCAAATTCGTCCTTAACGGCAAAGGGTTGGTGTGCGATAGAATTCATGGAAAAAACTCCTGTTGGGCAAGTTATCAATAATGAATGTGCGGCATGTTTATCTTTTACCGCGTCGTCGCATGCGTATGGCGTTAAAAACTGTAGCAGCAACAACACGCATCATCGATTTCCTGCCGGTTTGATAATTTATCCCTGAGTTCATGAACGCAATGACGGCTATAAACAACCGGAATGCCTTGTCGCTGTGCTTTGTTCTTCAACTTGAGCGCCAGACTGTGGTTGATGTAATCGCAAACCAGGACGATCAACCGCGTGCGACTTGACAATGAACGATTGAGAAATCCTTTTTTGCGGCCGCTCCAGTGTTCGACATGGTTGTATCCCTGCGCAATGACCTGACGTTTGATTGATTCGACCCGGTCTCCGCCAACAATGAGTGCCTGCATCTTTTTTCCTTACACTACTGTGTATTATTTGCGGGAGGCTGCGTATGCGCAGTGCCTCCCTTCAGTTTTACTGCAAATAGATCTGGTCAAACGTGCCGCCATCATCGAAGTGCACTTTCTGTGCATTTTTCCAGCTGCCAAAGGCGTCATCGACTTTGAACAGTTTGATGGTTGGGAACTGCTTGGCGTATTTCTCGGCTATCTTTTCATTGGTTGGCCGGTAGAAATGCCGGGCGGCGATTTCCTGTCCTTCATCCGTATAAAGATATTGCAGATAAGCTTCTGCAACCCGGCGTGTGCCTTTTTTGTCGACAACTCTGTCGACCAGGGCGACAGTGGGTTCAGCCAGGATGCTAAACGACGGAATAACGATTTCAAATTTATCGCTGCCGTATTCCTTGAGCGCCAGGAAAGCTTCGTTTTCCCATGAAATCAGCACATCGCCGATACCGCGTTCGATAAATGTCGTCGCTGAACCGCGAGCGCCGGAATCCAGTACGGGAACGTTTTTGAAGATGTCCTTAACAAAATCTTTCGCCCTGTCTTCACCAAATTTCTGTTTGCCGAATTCCCATGCAGCCAGGTAATTCCAACGCGCGCCGCCGGAGGTTTTAGGGTTCGGGGTAATCACCGCGACACCCGGCTTGGCGAGATCATTCCAATCCTTGATGCCTTTCGGGTTTCCCTTGCGTACCAGAAAGATAATGGTGGAGGTATAGGGCGAGCTGTTTTGCGGCAAACGGGCCTGCCAATCATCCGGCAACTGTTTGCTGTGTTCGGCGATGGCGTCGATATCAACAGCCAGGGCGAGCGTGACGACGTCGGCTTCCAGTCCGTCGATCACCGAGCGCGCCTGTTTGCCGGACCCGCCGTGCGATTGGTTGATTCGGATTTTTTCACCGGCTTGTGCTTGCCAGTACTTGGCAAAGGCGGGATTGAATTCCTGATACAGTTCGCGCGTCGGGTCGTAGGAGACATTCAGCAAAGTCTTTTCAGCGAATGCTTCCGGGCCGATGATCAGGGTTGTTGCCAGCAATATGATTTTTGGCCATATTTTCCATGAATATATAGTCATGATTTTTCCTTTATTAGATAAGATTATTTAAATGCTCGGATGGATACTTCAACGTAGAAGAAATTGGTGCTTTCGTTCGAGTCGCCCAGCGCGGCCAGTTGTCTGTTCTTGACGAACGCGCCGTTCATCCAGTGCGAATAGCCGACAGTGGTGTCAACCAATGGCGCCAGCTTGTAGTTGATGCGGGCGTTAATGGATTGACCCAGAAAATCACCACTCTGCCCGGTCGGATCGCGGTTGAGGGTGGTTGGCGTGGAGACGCTCAAAAGATTGTTGAAGCGGTCGGTGTCGCTGGCCAGCCAAAACCAGCTGTAACCGCCGTCTATCGAAACATCTTTGTGTGGAGAGAACTCGAACACGATCTTGGGCGCCTTGACGTTCTCCATAATCAGATTGTCGTCAGGCGACCACGGACGCGCAAAGCCGAAGAACCGTTCGAAACGATTGTTTACATTGTCGTTTGGATTGCGGTCGCCGCTGACAAAACCATAAAAAGCACTCACCCGTGGTTTCCAGTCATGTTTGAAGGTGTAGCCAAGCTCGATCAGGTATGACCAGGCGGATTTGGTCTGACCGTTGTCGCGTCCAAACTGGTAGATCGCGCCCAGATCATAATCAATATTAGTTTTGGGCAGCACACCGTAAGCGCGTATACCCGGTGAATGGATTTCCCGGCTGGCCTGTTGTCCGCCTCTGTCATCCTGCATCAGCGCCATGTAATAAGGCTGTATCGTGATGACATCGGACCATTTCCGCCAGTGCCCCACCGCGCCATAAAACCATTGGCTTTTGTTGCGCTCGTCAAAGCTGTTGATGTCGCGGATAACGGGCTGCATTCCCCAGGCATCCAGTTCCCAGTCGTTGGCTTCCTGTCCGAGCGTGACCCGGAAACCTTCGAAATTGTTGGTCGTGTTGCGCCATTGATTGTTGCCAAGCAAACGTCTGTCGACGGCTTCCCAGGCCATGCGTCCGCCGCGGATGCGGATCGGGCGGTTATTGCCCAGATCGTCTTTTCCCAGTGCGTCCTTGAAATATAGTTCGCCATAAGTCTGTATCAGCTCGAACGCATTCCAGTCACGGTTGTCTCTGGGGAAATCGCTGTTATAAGCGCGCGCGTCTTCAAATTCGATCGCAAAACGGAAAGGATCGATAATGTTTCTGATACCGACATAGGCGCGGGTGCGTAGCAGAAAATTGTTGTCGGTTATCAGTCTATTACGACGTATATCGCCGTCGCGCAGCTCATACCGTACCCGGTAGTCAAGGCCGACATCGAGCCAGTCAAGATGCTTGAATGCCTCGATATCTGTCTTCGCCAGATTGCGCACATAACGCGGTGGGTCGGACTCGGGGTGCGTGGCATAACTGCGCGCACGCTGGAAGTAAGTGGATTTCTGCGGTGCTTCCGGTTGCGCGGGAGCGGATTGAACGGATTGCGCCGCAGGTTGGTTCTCGGGTTTTATTGCCCATTTGTCCGCATCCTGCGCCGCTGCGCCGGCTTGTGCGATCAGCATGGCGGACTGCCGGATTGACGGACTGTTGTTTGATGACGCGTACTCATTTGCCAGTGCAGCGGCGGTGGGCAGCAGACTTGCTGTCGTCGCCAGCAAAAGCGAAACGATTCGCCGGACAGGTTTCATAGCTTTCTCCTGAATGTTCTTCCGGTGTTCCGGTCAGGCCATTGTTGTATGTTAATTTTTATTCTCCAGTTATCTGGTCGATGTGCTACGAACGAATTGGCGCGGTAGCGCATTATTCGGGCTTGTGAATGCTGTTCGCGGTATGGATGCGGATTTTTTCCCGGCACTCGATCTGCACAACCTGGCCCGCATGGATGATGATCTCGACCGAACCAAACTGAATGCCGGCGATAGCGCGCAGAACTTCCTGGCCGATATTACGGGAGACCGGGTGCTTATCTTGTGATGTCGTGTCGTGTGTCATGATGCTGAATAATCCATGTTTTTGTGGAACGAGAATGTATCAGTTCATCTTTATAAGAGGAACCAATAAATTTTCATTTGTTTATCACTTTTTTGAATATGTAAATGGCGTTACGTTTGCTGCGAGCAAGAGAGTGGGTATCTTTAGAAATACAAAGTCTTAGTTACCGTTCAGCCTTGGCAAGAAACAGTTATCGCTTGTTTCAAGATCGTTTTATGCTTCTATAGGAATGGATGCAGATAAACAGCCTATCTTTGTTAAAGCCTTGTATCTAATCCCCGTTATATGACTGTTGCCGGATTTATTTGTCAGCCGACGAAATTGGATAAGGCGTTAAACAATCTGTTAATCCGTGAAATCTAAATGATTGCTATACCAATACCGTTGTGTCCGGAATGAATTTTTAAGAATTTCGAGAGCATCAATTTATCAATCAGGGAGAAGCTTTAAATGAATTGTGGTAAATGTAACCCTAAGAATCTTGGAATTGATTTTTCGATGGCTTTTCAGCCAATTGTGGCATTCCGTGAAAAAGAAATCTGGGGATATGAAACGCTTGTTCGTGGAGTCAATGATGAGTCGGCAGCTTTTATTCTTGATCAAATAGATGAATCAAGAATTCATAGTTTCGATCAGATAATCAGATCCAAAGCAATTAGACTTGCTCACAGTTTACAATTTGATCAAATACTGTCCATTAACTTTCTTCCTAACGCTGTCTACAACCCGGAAAATTGTATACGCTCAACATTGGCAGTGTGTGATGAGCTGGGGTTTGAAAAGAAGAGAGTAATGTTTGAAGTCACTGAATTTGAAAAAATAAATGATCACAATCACTTAAAAAATATCTTCAACGAATATAAGAAGCATAAGTTTTTGACGGCAATTGATGATTTTGGCGCTGGCTATTCAGGTCTAAATCTTTTAGCGGAGTGGCAACCGGATATTATTAAGCTGGACATGAAGTTAATTCGCGATATCCACAGTAATAAAACAAAACAATTGATCGTAAAAAGTATTATTGATATCTGTAATGATCTGAATATCAGAATCATTTCCGAGGGTATAGAGACAATTGAAGAATTATCAGTGATGGTTGATTTTGGTGTAGATCTTTTCCAGGGCTATTATTTTGCTAAACCACTTTTTGAGAATTTGCCTGCTGTCTCTCCAAAGTGCTTCAATTATCCAATTCATAATAACTGCGTAGATAAAAACTGTAGTTCCCTCAAATTCGCGGAGAAATGGTTAAGTCCGGACAGCGTTTCTAGAACTCCGGCAGGTTGATGTCATTCAGCTTCAGATACTGAATCGGCCCGGCTTTTCCGGAGACTTTTTTGTTTGAGTCAGGCTGCATCAGCTGACTCCTCCAGTTGGCGATAATATGCCATTTCAAACTCAGCCGGTGGAATATTTCCAATCGGCTCCAGTAACCGGCGATTGTTGAACCACTCAACCCATTCCAGGGTAGCAAATTCCACTTCACTCATGTTGCGCCATGGGCCGCGATGCCAAATGACCTCTGTTTTGTATAATCCATTGATTGTTTCAGCCAGCGCATTGTCGTAAGAATCGCCAACACTGCCAACAGAAGCCTCAATATTGGCTTCTGCCAGACGTTCCGTGTAGCGGATTGACAGATATTGACTGCCATGATCGCTGTGATGGATTAACCCGTTGGTTTCTCGCCGTGCCCACAACGCCTGTTCCAGCGCATCGAGTACCAAGTCTGTATGCAATGACCGGCTGACGCGCCAGCCAACAATATACCGTGCAAAAACATCGATAATAAAAGCCACATAAACAAATCCCGCCCAGGTTGCTACAAAAGTGATATCCGCAACCCATAGCTGGTTTGGGCGGGTCGCTACAAATTGTCGATTAACTTTATCTGTTGGCCGGTCAAGCAAGTCATCTGCAATCGTCGTCCAACACTTTTTACCGCGTCTGACGCCTTGTATTCCAAGCTTCTTCATCAGTCGCTCGACGGTACAGCGGGCAACCTGAATCCCTTCACGTAACAGCTGCCGCCATACTTTGTTAGCGCCGTAGACTTTAAAGTTGCTGTCCCATACGCGCTGTATTTCCCGTTCAAGCGCTTTGTCTCGTTTGATGCGATCGGGTAGCCGGTCAGGATCGCGTTCGCGAGCCTTGTGTTCGTAGTAACTCGATGGGGCGATCTGAATTTGCCTG
>JADZAR010000166.1 GCA_020852475.1 Nitrosomonas sp. | reverse complement strand
TGTTTTTTTCTCAGACTGCGGATGCGCTCGCTGCGCTGAAAAAACACCGCGCTCATCTGGCGGTAGGCCTGGATATTACGGAAGAAGACTCATCCAATTTTATTCTGGGTCCGGTTTACTTGCATACACATCACCAGATTGCATTTAATATTAAACAGTATGAACCACGCGATATCTATCAGCTGGTAGGAAAAAAAATAGAAGTTCCGATTGGTTCCACGCATGAGAAGCAGTTAAAAAAAATAAAACTGCAAGCTCCTGAATTGACCTGGACAGCTGTTGCTCAATCCAGCGAAGATTTACTGGAGAAGGTACATCAGGGAGAGATAAGCCTGACTATAGCTGATTCATCACATATCAAAAAGGCCAGTCATTTTTATCCGCGCGTCAAAGGTGCTTTTGAGCTTGATGCTTCGGTCAGTCGATGGATATTTCCGAAATATACTGAAAAACGGCTGATTGACAGCGCTAACAAATTTTTTAACCGCATCATGCAGGAAGGTGTTCTCGGCAGTCTGCTGGATAGCTATAGCGGGCACTATCATCAATTGAGTCCGGGCGATATTTATTTTTTTAAGCAGAAAATAAATACCGTACTGCCAAAGTTGCATCGTTATTTTAAACAAGCGGAGCGTTTAACAGGCATAGACTGGCGGTTGGTCGCTGCTCTGGCTTATCATGAATCGCATTGGAATGCTAACGCCAAATCACCAACGGGGGTGCGTGGTATGATGATGTTGACACAGGAAACAATCCAACGCATGCAGGTAAAAAATCCAACGGATGTAAGGCAAAGCATACTTGCCGGGGCGCGTTATTTGCTATTGTTGAAAGATAAATTGCCGGAAAGCATTTCGGAACCGGATAGAACCTGGATAGCTCTGGCTGCCTATAATCAGGGCTACGGACGCATTATCGATGCACGGGCGCTGGCTGATCGCTTTATGCTGAATCCCGATTTGTGGATAGATTTGAAAAAAACATTGCCGCTGCTAAGCAAAACGCATTTTTCCAGCACCATCAAATATGGTTCTGCAAGAGGGGCGGAAGCGGTTACATTGACCGAGTCGGTGCGTGCGTATTATGAGATTTTGAAAAACTCGACTACTGTGAGATCTTAATTCAATGATTCAAAGATTTAGCAATCAAAACGGTTGGTGATATTCAGTCATGTTTACAGGAATAATTCAAGCAATTGGAAAAATTGTGCAGGTAAAGCCATCTGAGGATGATTCAGATCGCAGTCTCAGTATAATGATTTCATCGGAATCGCTGGATATGGCGGATGTTTTAATTGGTGACAGTATTGCTGTTAATGGTGTTTGTCTGACAGTGACCGCACTTCACTGTCGGTTGTTTGAAGTTGATATTTCGCCTGAGACACTTAAATGCACCCAGGGTCTGGACAGACCTGATCAGGCGGTAAATCTGGAAAAGGCCTTGCGCCTGTCAGATCGATTGGGTGGGCATCTGGTCAGCGGACATGTCGATGCCACCGCTGAAGTGCTCCGGTTTTTACCAGTGGGCGCTAATTATCAGTTAACGCTTCGCTCGCCGAAACATCTATTGCGCTATATAACGCATAAAGGCTCGATTACCGTCAATGGCGTCAGTCTGACAGTCAATGCAATTAACAATGATGAAGTTTCTATCAATCTGATTCCGCATACGTTATCAATGACAAACCTCAACGCATTAAAACCGGGGATGCAGGTGAATCTGGAAACAGACATGCTGGCGCGTTATGTTGAGAATTTGTTGCATAGGTCGGAGGCATGAAATAATGGCGATCAGTCCTATACAAGACATCGTCGCTGATATAAAAGCTGGAAAAATGGTTATTCTGGTCGACGAAGAGGATCGGGAAAATGAAGGCGATCTGGTGCTGGCAGCGGATTTTGTTTCCGCGGAAGCGATCAATTTCATGGCCATGCATGGCAGGGGACTTATCTGTCTGACATTAACCGAAGAACGCTGCCGTCAATTGAGTTTGCCTTTAATGGTGACTTCCAATCGTTCTCCGCTGGGCACGAATTTTACAGTATCCATTGAAGCGGCACAGGGTGTTACAACCGGGATATCTGCGGCCGATCGTGCACGGACAGTTCAGGCTGCGGTAAAAGTGGATGCCAGGGCCGATGATATTGTTCAACCCGGACATATTTTTCCATTGATGGCGCAGAAAGGAGGCGTTCTGGTGCGCGCAGGACATACCGAGGCAGGTTGCGATCTGGCTCGTATAGCGGGTTTGACCGCGGCTTCCGTGATTTGCGAAATTCTCAAGGAAGACGGCAGCATGGCCAGATTACCTGATTTAATGCTTTTTGCAGAAAAACATCGGTTAAAAATCGGTACAATTGCAGACTTGATTCATTACCGCAATCTTAATGAAAGTCTAGTGACACGCGTAACCGAGCGTACGATTCGTACAGTCCATGGTGAATTTCAACTTGTCGCTTATCGGGATGAAATCGCTCACACCATACATCTGGCGCTCGTTAAGGGAGACATTACACCTGCAGCCGAGACGCTGGTGCGTGTTCACGAGCCTTTATCCGTAATTGATTTGCTTGATATAGAAGACAATACGCATTCGTGGAGCATTCACGATGCGATGCGTGTCATCGCCCAGGCAGAATGCGGCGTGATTGTTTTTTTGCATCGCGATGAAAGTTCTGTAAAACTGATAGAACGTATTCAGTTAAAGCCATCCAATCGGCCTGATCTTTATCGATCCGATTTAAGAGATCATGGTATCGGTGCTCAGATACTCAAGAATTTAAATGTTGGTAAAATGCGTTTATTGGCAACGCCAAGAAAAATGCCAAGCGTAACCGGATTTGGTCTGGAAGTGACCAGTTATGTGAACATTGAAGATTAGATCAGATAAAGCTGGATTTTCTGATACCGCGTCATTTGTATGATTTGACTGAAATTAAAGGAGTGAAAATGGCGTACTACGATAATATTCAAGAGCTTGAGCCTGACTTTGAAGGCGATGGTTTACGTGTTGGGATTGTCATGAGCCGGTTTAACAGCGATATCGGTGAAGGTTTACTAAGCGCCTGCACAGATGAACTTAAGCAGCATGATGTACAGGATTCCGATGTTCTGTTGGTCACTGTTCCTGGTGCGCTGGAAATACCCGTGACATTATTAAAAATGGCTGTGAGTAATCAATTCGATGTTCTGATTGCACTGGGTGCAGTTATCCGCGGAGACACCTATCATTTTGAAGTGGTAGCAAATGAATCCGCACGAGGCATCAGTCAGATTCAACTTGAAACCGAAATTCCGGTTGTTAATGGTGTATTGACAACGGATACCGAAGATCAAGCAATTGAACGCATGATGCAAAAAGGTAAAGAGACGGCTAGGGTCGCCATAGAAATGGGAAATTTATTGATTAAGCTGGAAGAATATTCAGTTGACTGATAAACAAATTACGGTACAAAAAAAAACGGCTAAATATAAAAGCAAACGTCGCGTATCGCGCGAGCTCGTTTTGCAGGGCCTATATCAGTGGCGCTTAACCGGCGAGACGGAGAGTGCTATTGCTTCGCAATTGCGTGAAACACAGATTTTCTCCCGGGCGGATGAAGCATTTTTTTCTCGCCTGTTGAGCGGCGTGCTCACGCATGTGGATCAACTGGAACAAGCGATTCAGCCCTATCTGGATCGATCTCTAAAAGAATTAAGTCCGGTCGAATACAGTATTTTATTGTTAAGTACTTACGAGCTCGTTCATTTTCTCGATATACCGTATCGCGCCATTATCAATGAAGCAATAGAACTGGCTAGGATCTATGGTGGAAGTGATGGTTACAAGTATGTCAATGGCGTTCTGGATAAATTGGCGTACAAATTGAGAACAACAGAAACCGCTTAGTGCATCCGGAGCGTCGATTTCTCGTGTTCAAAAACTATTCGTTAAAACGTGTCGTCCGAATTTGATCTGATTCAGCGCTACTTCAATCGGCCTGTAACCGGAATTCCACTGGGTATCGGTGATGATGCCGCAATAATTGCTCCGAAACCAAGAAAAGAATTGGCGATTTCGACGGATTGTTTGGTAGCTGGACAGCATTTTTTTGAAAATACGGATCCCTATAAACTCGGTTACAAAGCACTGGCTGTTAATCTGTCAGATATGGCAGCCATGGGCGCGGTGCCGCGTTGGGTGACATTGGCATTGGCATTGCCGCGTTCCCTGATTGACCATCATGAAAGCTGGCTTGACGAATTTTCGCGCGGTTTTCATGAATTGGCGGCTCTGCATAAAGTTTCCCTCATTGGTGGCGACACAACAGCAGGTCCTTTGAATATCTGTGTACAGATTATCGGGGAAGTTAGTCAAGGCCGATGGCTGCGCCGTTCCGGGGCTAAACCGGGCGATGACATATGGGTGTCCGGTTGTCTGGGCGATGCGGCTTTGGGGCTTAAGCACCAGTTGCGCGAGTTGGTGTTAACCGATGAGGAAGCCGCTCATTGTTTGTCAGCTCTGGATATGCCAAGCGCACGCGTTGCGCTGGGGCAGCGTTTGATTGAATTAGCGCACAGCGCAATTGATATATCCGATGGGTTGGTGGCTGATCTGGGGCATATTTTGTCCTGTTCGGCACAATCGGCTACGGTAGAACTTGAGACGGTTCCGGGATCAGAAATCATGAAGCGTTATTTGCCATCAACGTTAGCGGTTGAATGTCTTACGGCGGGTGGGGATGATTATGAATTATGTTTCACGGCGCCGAAAGAAAATCAGAGCGCTATCCGTCAGTTGGGCCAGGAGCTACAGGTTCCGCTGACCATTATCGGAGAAATAAAATCGCAAAAATCGCAAAAATCGCAAAAATCGCAAAAGCCGGAGCTGATTATTTACGGCATCAAAGGTGAAAAAATCGTTCTGGAGAAGAAAGGATATGACCACTTTACTTCCTAAAGCATACGGCTCGTCGGAAAAAAACCATTATATACAGCCGGATATTGTTTTTGTCTGTAAGCGTCCGGCATACTTTACCGCTTTTTCGGGAGGTTTCGGATTAAGTCCAAAAGCCCCGGGAACGGTTGGCACGCTGGTTGCCTTTCCATTATTCTGGGTTCTGGATCATTACCTTGATCCAATTCATTTATTACTGCTGATCGACATCTTTTTCATCATTGGAATCTGGGCGTGTGGTGTAACCGGCAAGGCGCTGGGTGTGCCGGATCATGGCGGCATCGTATGGGACGAAACCGTTGCTTTCCTGCTGGTGCTATATTTTACCCCGCCCGGGTTTATCTGGTATTTGGTGGCTTTCATCCTGTTTCGCTTTTTTGATATTGTAAAACCGCAACCGATTCGATATTACGATCAACGCTTTAAAGGTGGATTTGGTGTTATGTTCGATGACATCATTGCAGCTTTTTTTACCCTGATCTGTCTAGCAGCCTGGAAGGCATGGGTATTATCTGAAAGTTATTTTTAATCCGCAGATTGAAAACATGCAGGACGAACAGGATGTCATTTTCGATTTGGCCGAAAATACAGGTCGGAAATTAAAACAACATGGCTGGTTTCTGACCAGCGCAGAATCCTGCACGGGAGGATGGCTGGGTCAGGCGATAACCGCTGTTGCGGGAAGCTCCGAATGGTATGAACGCGGGTTTATCACTTACAGCAATCGCGCCAAAATGGAAATGCTGCAAGTCAATTCTTCGGCACTGCAACAATTTGGTGCTGTATCAGTAGAAGTCGCGTATGAAATGGCGACAGGCGCATTAAAAAACAGCCCTGCGGACATCAGTGTTGCTATAACCGGTATAGCGGGGCCTGGGGGTGGATGCGCGCTTAAGCCGGCTGGCACAGTGTGTTTTGCCTGGGCTTTGAAAAATGGTCTGGCGATCAGGAAGAAACTGGTTTTTGCCGGCGATCGTGAAGCCGTGCGCAGACAGGCTGTAATCACGGCACTGCAAGGCATTCTGGAATTGCTTGAAGAAGCTCCGCCTGTTTTTGCCTAGCAGACAATGAATCCGTCAGGCGAAATAAGACGGACGATTAAATGGTTGGTTTGCATGAGAAGGCTTGATTGCAGAAACGGTATCTTTCATCATCAGTGCCAGTTTGATACGGTCTGATATTTGAAGTTTACGAAAGATTTCCGTCAAATGCGCCTTAACAGTGCGTTCGGTGATATCCAAACGGTTTGCGATACGTTTGTTGCTTTCACCATGACCAACCAGCATTGCGATTTCATACTCTCGTTTAGTCAGATTTGACAGTAAATCGTGAATAGCCGATTCAATGCGTTCCTTTTCCATGGAAACTTCTACCAATTCATCCAGCATAAAGCTGGTTAGTGATCGCCGGATCCATAGCTCACCTTTTAAAATAGCCTTGATTGCATAGCTGATTTGTTCTGCCGGCATAGTCAATTCGCAACAGCCCTGGATGCCGCTTTTGAATAATGTCCATTCTACGTTATCGGAAAGTTTGGGGCTGAATAGCAGAATTTTTGTTTGTGGGGCCAGAATTGCAATTTCCAGCACATCCTTTTGTTGATCCGGTCCTAAAATGAGGTAATCGAGCAGTAATATATCTGGTTTTAATTTTTGAATTTTTTCCTTGATTTGCCTAAGACTGCTTGCTGTTGCAGTTGAAGACATACCAAAAACACTTTTTTCCCAGCGTGTGAGTAATTCCGCATTTGAACAGGCAAATAGAGTCAACATAAGATTATTAGTCGTTAGTGTATTGATAAAAGAAACAGCTACTTGTGCAACTTATGCTTTTTTCATGAAAAATCTGCAATGCTTCAATGCCGGCCTGCCGAGAGTTCTTAGTACTATTAAAAGTCAAGCGACACTGGTTCTTTTTAACGACAAGTAGTTGCGTTAGTTAAGTCTTTTTTGTGGTGGCGGATTCAACTTTGAAGTAAAACTTTTGTAACGAAATTTAGGTGACAAGCCGCGTCTGCATCGGAGCTTCTTAAATGCTCAGTAAAACGCGTACAGATGAAGCACTGCGAGCAGCTGACCTGTGCGCAGCAACATCAAATTTCCGGCATGAAGAAGGTGGGATTGGAGCTGATCAGGTTAGGTCAGCTTGTTAAAAGTTAGAAAACCTTGGTAGATTATTTGAGGTAACGCCTTCGCACCTGTCAGTCAAAGTAAAATTAATGGATTTTAATGCAGATAACCTAAATATTGCCGCCGCGGGCGGCTATTCTGCACCGGCGGCCCGGATTGGAAAAGCGCGCAGGTAAGTTCGTAACGAAACAACAGCATCTTTTAATTCCGCCGGAATAAGCTCGAATTCGATACGGATCGGATCATCGATACCGGAGTCATCGCCAAGTACGCCAGCGGGTTTGAGTTCCGCGTCGATATAAACGCACAATTTTTTTGGCGCTGATTCAGTCACTTCAAAATGAAGATTGGGTTCAAAAAAACCCAGTTGCAGCG
>JADZAR010000165.1 GCA_020852475.1 Nitrosomonas sp. | reverse complement strand
ATTTTTGTTTCCGGTAAGACGTAATGAGGCGTAATGACGCGTTATTACAACGAATTGCAACGCAGCCGGAATTAAAAAGCGACGTGCAATAAATACTGTAGTGTGACTCACCATCTGGATGAATAGAAATTGTTCAGGTTGTACTATTTATTCATATCGTTAGCTACTTTGGATAACGATCAGCCGGGGTTCTAAGGTTTAACAGTTTCAACAGTTTTTTCAGATTTTCCTGGTTTCTTGACCGGTTGTTGAGGCTGACTGCAAGTAATCGTCGGGATCCGGTAATAATGTTCGAATGAACAGGAAATACATTCCCAGTATAGTCTAACGTGTCAATAAATATGCGAATTGCGGTAATGTGGCGCGCTTGAACAGTCATATAAAACGAGATAGTGAATCAGACCAGAAATCATTGCGCCGATAATTGTTAGTCGTTGGCGAAAATACCGATAACATGATCCATATTTTCCAGCGCGATGCCTGCGCCACGCGCCACGCAGGATAACGGGTCATCGGCAATGATGACGGATAGCCCCGTTTCCTCCATGAGCAGGCGGTCTATGTCGCGCAATAATGCACCGCCACCGGTCATTACCATGCCTTTTTCGGCAATATCCGCGCCGAGTTCGGGCGGTGTATGCTCCAGTGCTGTTTTGACTGCGCTTGCAATACTGTTTAACGGCTCGGTCAATGCCTCCAGAATTTCATTACTGGAAATGGTGAAGCTGCGCGGGATGCCTTCCGCCAGGTTACGCCCTTTGACTTCTATTTCGCGTACTTCGGAGCCTGGGAATGCCGAACCGATTTCCTTTTTGATAAACTCGGCGGTGACTTCGCCGATCAGCATGCCATAGTTACGGCGGATATAGTTAATGATGGCTTCGTCAAACTTGTCGCCGCCGACGCGTACTGAATTCGAATAAACAATGCCGCCGAGTGAAATGATACCCACCTCGGTCGTGCCGCCGCCGATATCGACAACCATGGACCCGGTGGGTGATTCTACCGGCAGATCGGCGCCAAGCGCCGCGGCCATGGGCTCCTCGATCAATTCCACTTTGCGCGCGCCTGCGCCATAGGCTGCTTCGCGAATGGCGCGACGCTCGACCTGCGTGGAGCCGTAAGGAACACAGATAACAATGCGCGGATTCGCGGAAAATAGCCGGGGCGGATTGACTTTGCGAATAAACATTTTAAGCATCTGTTCGGTAACGGTAAAGTCGGCGATGACGCCATCTTTCATCGGGCGGATTGCGGTAATGTTGCCGGGTGTGCGACCAAGCATCTGTTTGGCCGCCAGGCCGACCTGCTGGATCATCTTTTTGCTGTTTGTGCCACTTTCTTCACGGATCGCTACAACAGACGGTTCATCGAGTACAACGCCCTGACCCCGGACATAAATCAGTGTATTGGCGGTACCCAGGTCGATGGCCATGTCTGTTGAAAAGTAGCTACCCAGAAAATTGTTGCTCAGAAAATTAAACATAGTGGCAATATCCGTTTATAGATTGATAATGATGCGAATATAATAGAAAAGAAATATCAGAAAATGATACGTTAAATCGGTGACGCCGTGATAATCTAGCGCTATTTTAATATAAGATTCCTAAGCCATATGACTTTATCGATAAATGATGTAAAACAGGTAGCCCACCTTGCCTACATAAAGGTAAGTGAAGAAGAAGCTGAAGCCGCGTTGTCTCAATTATCCGGTATTTTTAAACTGATAGAATCCATGCAGGCAGTCGATACATCGCATGTTGAACCGATGTCGCATGCACAGGATCTGGTGCAGCGATTACGTGAAGACAAGATAACCGAATCGGATAAAAGTGATTTGTGTCAGTCCATAGCACCACAGGTTGAAAATGGTCTTTATCTCGTACCCAAAGTTATTGAATAAAAACTTATGCGACATTATGACCCGAGCCGGATATTTTTATCCGGCGCATGAAGTTGAAGTGTAAATCACGAGTAATCTGCTTAATCTGCCTTTATATAACGACGAACCTGCACCTTGTTAAATCGGGCCGCGTGCAAAAATCAACAATGACGTTCATCGGTTAAAATGTAAGCGCAGTAATTCAGTAATTTTCCAACCGACATATTCTATACGTCCCGTTAAGTAAATACCAATCATGTTTAATGACAGTCTTAAGCAGCTATCCGAGCGGCTGGTGAATCGAGAAATATCCAGCGTTGAACTGACTACCGAATTTCTCCGGCGCATCGGGAAACTGAATCCGCAATATAATGCATTCATTACGGTTGACGAGGAGAAATCGCTGACGCAGGCCAGGGATGCGGATCAGAAAATTGCCGCGGGAGAAATAGGACCTCTGACTGGAATACCGATAGCGCAGAAAGACATTTTTTGCGCGAAAGACTGGTTGACGACCTGCGGATCAAAGATGCTGTCGAACTTCGTATCGCCTTATGACGCGGATGTCATCGAACGATTCAATCAGGCGGGAGCCATTAATATCGGCAAGACCAATATGGATGAGTTTGCCATGGGGTCGAGTAACGAGACTTCTTATTTTGGCCCTGTGCGCAATCCCTGGGATGCCGCGGCTGTTCCGGGCGGCAGTTCCGGTGGCTCCGCCTGTGCAGTCGCCGCGCGCATGGCGCCGGCTGCCACGGGTACTGATACCGGCGGTTCCATTCGCCAACCGGCGGCATTATGCGGCATATCAGGCATTAAGCCAACCTATGGCGTCGTATCGCGGTATGGCATGATCGCGTTCGCATCGAGTCTTGATCAGGGCGGACCCATGGCCAAGTCGGCGGAAGATCTTGCGCTGATGCTGAATGTCATGACCGGTTTCGATGAGCGCGATTCAACCAGCCTGCAACGTGAGAAAGAGGATTATGGCCGCGATCTGAACAAACCGCTGTCCGGTCTGCGTATCGGATTGCCCAGGGAATATTTTGCCAAGGGCATGAGCAGTGATGTTGAGAAAGCCATCGAACAGGCGCTGGATGAATACCGCCGTTTAGGTGCTGAGACTGTCGAAGTGGCGCTGCCGAATTCACCGCTATCGATACCCGTCTATTATGTGCTCGCGCCCGCCGAGGCTTCCAGCAACCTGTCGCGATTTGACGGCGTACGCTACGGTTATCGCGCGCAGACATTTCAGGATCTGGCGGAAATGTACCGGAATACGCGCGCCGAAGGATTTGGCGCAGAGGTCAAGCGCCGGATTCTGATCGGTACTTACGTGCTGTCGCATGGTTATTACGATGCGTATTACATCAAAGCGCAGAAATTGCGCCGCCTGATTGCGCAGGATTTCAAGGAGGCGTTCAAACAATGCGATGTCATCATGGGACCCACAACGCCGGCTGTTGCTTTTGATCTGGGTGAAAAAAGCAGCGACCCGATTCAAATGTACCTGTCAGATATCTATACCAGCGCAACGAATCTGGCGGGACTGCCAGGCATGTCGATTCCCGTCGGTTTTGGCGACAAAATGAGACCGGTAGGCTTGCACATTATCGGCGATTATTTTTCGGAAGCGCGTATGCTGAATATCGCTCATCAATATCAGTTGATTACAGACTGGCATCAGCGAGCGCCGGACCTGTAAATACGGGCTGGTATTGTTTTGAATGCCTTTCAATAGGAATAAATTCGGGAATTATTATGCAGTGGGAAATTGTCATCGGTCTAGAAGTACATACGCAGCTTTCGACGCAATCTAAAATTTTTTCAGGTGCATCGACTGCTTACGGCGCGCCGCCGAATACGCAGGCATCCTTTGTTGATCTGGCATTACCGGGTGTTCTGCCGGTATTGAATCGCGGCGCGGTTGAACGCGCAGTCAAATTCGGTCTGGCGGTTAATGCGATAATCAATTCACCTTCGATTTTTGCGCGTAAAAATTACTTTTATCCGGATTTGCCGAAAGGTTACCAGATCAGTCAGTACGAACGGCCGATTGTTGAGGGCGGCAGTATCGCTATACAAGTGGGTGAGACAGAAAAAACGATACGCCTGACCCGCGCACATCTGGAAGAGGACGCGGGGAAATCCTTGCACGAGGATTTTCACGGTATGAGTGGCATTGATCTGAACCGGGCGGGTACGCCATTGCTGGAAATTGTGTCCGAACCGGATTTGCGCAGCAGCGCGGAAGCGGTGGCCTACGCCAAAACCTTGCACGCGCTGGTGCGCTGGATCGGTATCTGCGACGGGAATATGCAGGAAGGCTCTTTCCGCTGTGATGCCAATGTCTCGGTGCGGCCGCGCGGACAGGAAAAATACGGCACGCGCTGCGAAATTAAGAATCTGAATTCTTTCCGTTTTCTGGAAAAAGCCATAGATTTCGAAGTCGAGCGGCAGATCGAAATTCTGGAAGAGGGCGGTTCAATTCGTCAGGAAACCCGCCTATTTGATGCGAACAAGGGTGAAACGCGCACCATGCGCACCAAGGAAGACGCCAACGATTATCGCTATTTCCCTGATCCTGATCTGTTGCCGGTGGAAATCGCACCTGACTGGATTGAACAATTGCGCGCGTCATTGCCGGAATTACCGCAAGCGCGGCGCGAGCGCTATGTTACCGAGTATGGTCTGTCCGGGTATGATGCAGCAGTATTGACCAGTTCCCGGGAAATGGCCGACTATTTCGAAGCAGCGGCCAGACAATTGCCCGAAAGCGCCAAATTGTGCGCCAACTGGATTATGGGGGATATCAGCGCGCGTCTGAACAGAGACGGACTGGACATTGGCGAGTGTCCGGTCGGCCCCGCGCATGTTGCGCAATTGATCAGCCGGATTCAGGATGGCACCATTTCAGGTAAAGCCGCCAAGACAGTCTTCGAAAGTTTATGGCAAGGCGAACAAGGCCAGGATGTGGATGCGATTATCGAGATCAAAGGCCTGAAACAGATGTCCGATAACAGCGCGCTGGAGAAATTGATTGATGACGTGCTGGCGGCAAATGCGCAGCAGGTCGCCGATTATCGCGGCGGCAAGGAAAAAGCGTTCAACGCGCTGGTCGGACAAGTGATGAAGGCCGCCCAGGGCAAAGCCAATCCGGCGCAGGTCAATGCCATGCTTAAGGAAAAACTCGGCTGAGAACAGATACCGGGCGCACCGAATCTGACAGATGCTTTCGAATACAATGCGAAATAACGGTGTTCGATGTATTCGGTGTTCCCGGTGTGTTCAGTACTTTACATCAGCTTAATACAGCTCCGCGCGTAGGTTCTTCAATTTTGCCGATCCCGGCTGCAAAAGCTCGGCGCGCTGTAGGTAGACTTTGGCCATCTGCATTTTGTCGTCGGCTATCGCTTTTTCGATAAAGTAAATGTACATGCCGACGATTTTCCGCATACCGGCTTGCGCATCAACGTTATCGGGATCCAATGCGAGAATGGCTTCATAATGTTCCTGCGCGTTGTTGCCTTTTGGAGTGGTCAGGCGCAGCTCTTTGATCGCCTGTTCGGCGTCGGCCAGGTGCTGGGTCACGGATTGTGTTGCCGATGTTGTTATCCCGGCTGGCGGCAAATCGGGGGTTATAGCTTCCGCTGTGTCGATTGAAGCATCCGGCGAGTTTGTTTCTGAAAGCTGGATGTCGGCTGCGGTTTCCGGTTCAACCGGTGCCGCTTCGGTTGTTGATGTATCTGCCGGAGTTGTTTGTTCTGCTAATTCGGTTGTGTTTGTTTCTGATCCGGTTTCCTGCAAAGTGTCGTCATCGCTGCTTGCGATATAGGCATCCGGGTTGTCGAGATCAACAATCAAATCCGGCGCCTGAAAAACGGCCGGGTCGAAATCAACATCAGGATCAATGACATCAACCAATTCATTTTCTTCTTGCGATTCCATATTGACTCCTGAAGCGGTCTGATCTGTTTGCCGTGGCGCAGGTGTAATCGCGGCGACCCTATCCGTGGTGCTATTTTCAGCGGACTCAGTCGCGCCATCCTCATCGCGGGAGGACATTAATTCAACTGCCGTCAGGGCCGCCACGATGATGATGGCGCCCACCCAAAGTGCGTTGCTCGACTTCGACATGAGATACTCCTCGTCTTCTGTTTTAAAAATGGCTTGCCAATATTGTACCCGAATGAGGTGACTGCTCTGCTATTCTTTCGCAGGATGTTGATTGATAATGATAAATTTATGTAGATTTATGCGGTTGCACGTCGGAAAGTAAGATACGGCTGATCAGCGGATTGCGTCATGCAGGCTTTGGCGCCGACCAGTTCCGCGTAAGTGCGCCAGCTGAAACAGGGGCCCGGATCGGTTTTGCGCTCGGGTGCGATATGGCTATGGCCAACAATATCGGCAATCGGGTATTGCGCACACAGGCACTGAGTCAGCGCGGCTAATACGGTATACTGTGCGTCTGTAAAAGACGTATCGTCGCTGCCTTCCAGTTCGATGCCAATGGAAAAATCGTTGCAGCGCGTTTTGTTCCGCCAGCT
>JADZAR010000164.1 GCA_020852475.1 Nitrosomonas sp. | reverse complement strand
TGGGTATCGATACACTGACGCAGGCGCAAATTTTCAAATCCTATGTGAAAAAGGATACGTGCGATCCGAATAAAGTCGGACTCGGATTAATGATCGTTTACCGGATTTGTGAACGATATGGCTGGCGTGTTACTTTCGAAAGTATCAAAAACCGGGGCTCTGAATTCACGGTATGGTTTTCAGCCTGAAACTCTGTTTCTTTCACTATTAATCACTGTTCGAGACCTTCGCACGGCCACTACGCGGCACAATAATTGCGTTAAAAATTTGCGAAAATGCTTATTTACCCCGTGTAAACTCCGCTTCTTCGCAATTTTTTACCTTATTCTCGTACCGCTCATAACGCCGTGCAAAGGTCTCTATTCATTCTTTTTTAGCTTTGTTTTAACGGCGTCATCACACTTCCGCGATTAGCATGACTGAAGAAAAACGCAACTGATCGGGATTCCCCTGCTGCGTTCAATATTTTTTCAGGAATTATCAAAATCAACAGGAGAAGAACGATGTCAGAAAAGTTTGACTTCAGCGCCACTGACCATTTGAACGGTCGGTTATCGCCAGTAACGGTCAGAACTCACCCCTTGCACAGCCATGCGTTTGCTGGTCCGATTGAGCGCCGCTCGCATAAACCGGAAGCCCTGTCAATAGCAGGCCTGACGGCATGCCTGACAGCACTCGTCTGCCTGAATGCCGGCACAGCCATCGCTGAGGAAAAAGAACGAACTGTCGTGGAAATGGAACAGTTAAAAAAAATGGCGATTGAAACAAAGAAATCTGTTCCACGCGGAACCAAGACGCCTGTGAATAACGGAGCGCCGAAAAGTTATGTGATTGGTGATACAGGGCATTTTCCGGGGGATTTTGATAATCTGACCCGGTTGATGGAAACTCACCAAACCCCGCTTTCTGCCTATACGCCTGACTGGCTCGACCTGGCGATTGAACACAGAACGCGCTACGAAGCCTATGACCACGGCTTCACGAGTGCGATTCCTGACAGCAGCGATAATCAGCAAATTCACCAGCGCACGCGGTTTTTGTTCGAAATCAACCGAAAAGAACCTTTGTCGTTTACATTTGAATTGACGGATATACGTGCACCACTTGCGGAGTATGGTCAGGCAGGATCACCGGTTTTTGCCAATCACTTTGATTTTACCCAGTTGCATATCGACATGAAGACCGAGAATTTTTTCAGAACGGGATTGCCGGGAAAAATTGAAGTCGGACGGATGGTGATGGATTTTGGTGAAGGACGCCTGATCGCAGGTCATCGTTTCGGTACATTGACACCGACTTTCGATGGCGTGCAGCTGACTGTGGGATCGGAAAACAAGGGGTGGGGACTGAGAGTATTCGGAACATCACCGGTCAATCGAAGAGCAACCGAACTGGATGATTTCTCCCCGGTGACTTTTTTCTCAGGCGCACAGATCACCAACCGCGATATTCCATGGGCTAATGTGGATGCTTATTTTTTCCAGCTGAATGAAGGAAATAAGCTCAGAAAGCGAAACATTTCCACGCCCGGGTTCCGGATTTTTTCCAAACCAACACCGGGCTATTTTGATTATGAAATTGAATCGATGTACCAGTTCGGTGAAGTAGACAATGTCAACTACTTTGCGCACCGGCATCACGGCGAAATAGGATACAGTTTTAATACCGCCATGCCGCTCAGATTAATATATCTGGTTGATTACGCATCAGGTGACCGCGATCCGAACAAAAATTTTGATTTCCTGTTCGCAAAACGCCGTGTCGAGTTTGGGCCTACCGGTATTCTCGGCGTATTTTTTCCATCCAACATCTTTTCACCCGCAGGTATCCGCATGACGCTTTCGCCGACCCCTACAGTCAGTCTGATGGTGTCGCATCGTGCGTTCTGGCTTGCGGAAAAACAGGGGGCTTTTGTCGGCACCGGCATGCAGGACCCATCCGGTCAGGCGGGAAGTTTTTTGGGTAACCTGTTTGATTTTAACCTGAGATGGAATCCTACATTCAGTTACTGGAAACGAATGAGTTTTGATATTGGCTATACCCATTTATTCAAAAGCGATTACTTTGACAAAACGGCCAACGGTGCAGGCAGCCGGGATACCAATTACGGCTATACTCAGGTGACTTTCAAGTTTTAGCGTCGTTTCTTTTTCAGTAAAGGAAAGAAATAACGCTTCCTCCATCTATAGCTGCCCAGCCAAAACCATTTGAATAGCACGCATGGGTTTCTAACTCACTCAAAAGGAAGGTTTGTAAGGATTTGGGGCGATAATGTTTTCTTGTAACTATCCAGGAGGCTGTCCGAGAATAGCGATCGTAGCGAGAGCGAGGCTGATTGAGCGGGATTTTTCGATCATTTGAGGCGAATAGTCGTTCTATTCAACGAAAAGGATCGGAAAATACGGCTAATCAGGCTCGCTCGCAGTAGATCAGTCTATTCTCGGACAGTCTCCTAGCTTGATGAGTTAAACCGTACAAGCCTTTCCCAGTCAATCGCACCATCCGCATCACAAAACAAGTTGCCAAATTCCAGTGTAAATTTATTGATTCGTTTCGCGTAGGCTTCGCAATCGCCTAAATATAGATCATGCCTGATTTCCATTTTTCCCCCGACTTTCTGATTTTTCAACCATAATGACGCATCAAATTGACAAAAACATCTTCAAGATCGGGCTGCTGCAATTGCATTTCCAGAATTTGAATATGCGCCTGGCGTAACTCGGCGAGTACCGCTTCAATCTGTGCGTACGCATCGATTTTCAATTCGTGCAGGCCGTTGTGATAGCCGGTCTGTTTTTCCTGCACAATTGCGGGTAAAAGATCCGGCTGCAAACGCAAGCGCAGTGTATAACCCGCTGTCATGGCGGTAATCAGCTGCTGCATGCTGTCTAAGGCGATAATTTTACCTTGTTTCAGCATCGCGACGCGATTACACAACGCTTCGGCCTCTTCCAGGTAGTGCGTCGTCAGCACAATGGTATGCCCCGCCGTGTTGAGTTGCCGGATAAAATCCCAGAGTGATTGGCGCAACGCCACATCCACGCCCGCCGTTGGTTCGTCGAGAATAATGACCGGCGGCTTGTGTACTAAAGCCTGCGCCACCATGACACGCCGTTTCATGCCACCGGACAACGCGCGCATATTGACATCCGCTTTATCCGTCAAATCCAGGCGTTCGATAATTTCAGTGATCCAGGCGTCGTTTTTACGAATACCATAGTAACCCGATTGAATCCGTAGCGCTTCGCGAACGGTAAAGAATGGATCAAAAACCAGCTCTTGCGGCACCACGCCGAGCAGCCGCCGGGCTTCCCGATACTGCTGGGTGACATGCCGTCCCTGGATGCGGACAGTTCCGCTGTCGGCAATGGCCAATCCGGCAATGACGTTGATCAGTGTGGTCTTGCCGGCGCCGTTGGGACCCAGCAGCGCAAAGAATTCACCTTCGTGGATGTCGAGCTCGATGTGATCGAGCGCACAGACAGAACCAAAACATTTACATACCTGCTTGACTTCGATAGCGGCTGTCATGGATGAAACCGGAAAAAAGGGATCTGCACCGGCAATGAGCTGGAGTACAGACTAATGTTCCGGCCGATCCTGGTCGGGCGCCAGAATCGACGTAACGTCATAGAGTTGCATTAAACTTTCGAGACTGGCCGGAAAATGAACGAACTTCAACTGGCAGCCTTTTCGATCGGCCGCGCGCCGCCATTCAAACAACATGCTGATAACGGTTGAATCAACCTCGGTGACTTTCTGCAGATCAACGTGCAGCAGGTCGCTGCTCAGCAGTTCAATACCCTGCCGCGTCAGACCGGTGACATTGTTTACCGTCACACCGCCTTCGACAACGAGCGTATCGCCATCGCGGTATATCATACTGTATCCGCCATTATGCATGATGATGCGCCGGTGATTACGGACTACCGTCTGCCTGTTATCGACTGCCTTCGAGCGAGCGATTCTTGTCCGCCAGGGTTTTTATCAGTCCATCAACGCCACCTCTGCGAATCTGACTGCTGAACGAACCGCGATAATTGGTCACCAGACTGACGCCCGCGACGGTTACATCATAGACTTTCCAGCCATCCGAATTCTTTTCCATACTGTAATCAATCGGCACCGGTTCCCGTCCTTGCTTCTGGAAAACCATCGTTCTGACTGTCGTATCGTTTTTGTCACCCAGATTCGCGACCGGATTAACCTTGACCGTTTCATCGCGATAGGTCGTCAATGCATTCGAATAGGTTCTGACCAGCAGCGTTCTGAATTCGTTGACGATTGTCTGTTGTTGCTCAGGTGTCGCGTCGGACCAATGCTTCCCCATCGCCAGCCGCGTCATGCGATTAAAGTTAAAATGCGGCAGAACCTTGATTTCAATCAGATCCAGCATTTTTTCCTTGTCGCCATTTCTAAGCGCTTCATCCTGCTTAATAATATCAAGCACCTCACGAACGGTTTGGTCGACAAGCCGATCAGGCGCCATTGCCCATGCCGGGAACACAAACAATGGAGCAATCAATAAAGCAACCCAGAAAGTTATCACACGCGCATATCTTTTCATTGTTCCCTCACTTCTTCATTCCGTAATCGATATTGAATTAATAAAACAGTTTCTCGAGACGCCCTGCCAACTAAAAGTCATTATCTTCCGATGCCTTGTCAAACAGGAATCGCCCGATCATTTCTTCCAGCACCATGGCGGAATTGGTTTTCATTATTGTATCACCTTCCTTGAGCATCACCTCATCGCCGCCCGCCGCGAGCCCGATATACTGCTCTCCCAGCAAGCCGGCCGTCAGGATGCTGGCAAACGTATCCTTGGGGAATTGATAGCGGCTGTCGATATTCATCGTGACGATTGCATCATACGTGCTGGTGCTGAATTGAATATCGGCGACACGACCAACCACCACGCCCGAGCTTTTAACCGGCGCTCTGGTCTTGAGGCCGCCGATGTTGTCGAAATTACCCTTGACCACATAACTGTCCGCGATGCCATACGTATCCAGATTGCCGACTTTCAAGCTTAAAAACATCAGTGCGGCAATGCCGGTCATCACAAACAATCCTACCCAGAAATCCAATGTCCTGCGTTGCATCACTTTATAATCCTCTAAACATGAAAGCCGTCAGAATGAAATCAAGCCCCAGTATCGCCAGCGAAGACGTCACCACGGTGCGCGTTGTCGCGCCGGATACGCCCTCGGCTGTTGGCGGTGAATCATACCCTTCAAAAACAGCGATAGCGGTTACCGCCACACCAAAAAAACAGCTTTTAATAAAACCGTTGAGTATGTCAATTCTGAAATCAACGTTACTTTGCATCTGCGACCAGAATGAACCGGCATCCACGCCGATAAACGTAACAGTCACGAGATACCCGCCGAATACGCCCATCACCGAAAAAATGGCTGCCAGAAACGGCATGGAAATCACGCCTGCCCAGAAGCGCGGCGCAACGACGCGCGCTACCGGATCGACGGCCATCATCCCCATGGCGGCCAATTGTTCTGTTGCCTTCATCAAACCGATCTCGGCGGTAATCGCCGAGCCCGCCCGGCTGGCAAACAACAGCGCGGCAACCACCGGCCCGAGTTCGCGCACCAGCGACAGCGCAACCAGTGTGCCGACGGCCGATTCAGAGCCATACTTCTGCAATGTTTCGTAACCCTGCAAACCCAGTACCATGCCAACAAAAAGCCCTGACACCACGATGATGATCAGCGACAAAACACCGACATAATAAAGTTCGCGAATAACCAGACCAAAACGCCGGAAACTGGTTCCGGATTTTAGCAGCACCAGCAGAAAAAATCGGGTGGCATGCCCCAGCTGCCAGATCCCTTCTATGGTGCGATGACCGATGCCGCGAATACTCGCGGCAAGATGTTTAAACAAGTGCTTTCTCCAGATTTAAATCCCGGCGATAGGACTGCGCGGGATAATGAAAAGGCACAGGACCGTCGACTTCGCCATGAACGAACTGATGGACAAACGGCGTTACGGAATCCCTGACCTCCGCCGGTGTGCCATGCGCGGCGATAACACCGTCCGCGATAAAGTAAACGTAGTCGACAATTTTCAACGACTCCTGCACATCGTGCGTCACAATGACCGATGTCATGCCAAGCGTGTCAGTCATGCGCCGGATCAGGCTGCCGATAACACCCAGCGATATCGGATCCAATCCGGTGAATGGCTCGTCGTACATGATCAGCATCGGATCGAGTGCAATCGAACGCGCCAGCGCCACGCGGCGCGCCATGCCGCCGGATAATTCAGCGGGCATCAGATGATGTGCGCCACGCAATCCAACGGCGTGCAGTTTCATCAGTACCAGATCGCGGATCATGGATTCCGGCAAGTCGGTATGTTCGCGCATTTGAAAAGCAACATTATCAAACACCGACAGGTCGGTAAATAATGCGCCAAACTGAAACAGCATGCCCATTTTGCGGCGTATTTCGAAAAGGGCGTCGCGTTCCAGCTCATGGACGACCTGACCGGAAACCTTGACATAGCCTGAGGACGGGACGACTTCACCGCCTATCAGTCTCAACAGCGTCGTCTTTCCCGATCCGCTGCCGCCCATGATAGCGATCACCTGACCGCGCTTCATGGTCATGTTGATGCCTTTCAGGATTGGGCGTGAATTGTAGGAAAAATTCAGATCACTGATTTCCACCAGAACTTCGGGTGTCATAAGGCTATTCGCTCATTGGCGAAGAATATGAATGGATATTGCTGATTCGAATACAGTTTGGAGTTGCGCATAGAATGGCATTTTATCAGTCGGTTTGGACAACAATCATGAACGCGCGTTAATGTCCTGTAAATAGGCATAAAGATCTTTTTTGATTTCGGGTGCGAGCAGATACAACCCGATGATATTCGGTATCGCCATGGCGAATACCATGGCATCGGTAAACAGGATGATGTTCGACAACTGTGTCGCCGAACCGATAACGATGAAAAAACAAAACAGGATTTTATAAATATTTTCAACGATATCGTATTCGCCGAAAAGATAGGTTGCACCTTTCAGTCCGTAATAAGACCATGAAATCATGGTTGAATAGGCGAACAGAAAAACGGTTACCGATAATACGAAGGGAAACCACATAATTCCGGATTCAAATGCGCGCGATGTCAATGCCACGCCCTCCATGCCATTGCCTTCAATGTATGCCCCCGTTATCACAATTACAAAAGCAGTGACCATACAAATCACCACAGTGTCGATAAACGGGCCGAGCATACCGACCATACCCTGGCTGACCGGCTGATCTGTTTTAACCGCGCTGTGCGCAATCGACGACGAACCCAATCCCGCTTCATTGGAAAACGTCGCGCGTTGCACACCCATCAGCAAAGCACCCATGAGCGCACCGACTCCTGCTTCCGGATAAAGCGCCATTTCCAGAATGGTCATTATTGCGGCGGGAATCGCTTCGTAATGTAAACCAATAACGAAAATGCCGGCTACGATATAGACAATCGCCATCAGCGGCACGACGCGACTGGCCACGGCCGCGATCCATTTAATCCCCCCGATAATCACGAGACCGACGAGTACGGCCATAAAAACGCCGAACATCCAGCCCCTTTCCGACAGGATGCCGTTTTCACCTCCCGTGACAATCAACGCCTGCTGGTAGGCTTGATTGGCCTGAAACAAGCCGCCTGCTCCAATTGCACCGCCAACGCAGCACAACGCAAACAACCCCGCCATAAACCGGCCCAACTGCGATTTTCCATACTGATCAAATGCGGCGCGTAAATAGTACATGGGCCCGCCGGAAATGGCTTCCGGATGTTTTTTTGATCCATGCTGGCGGTACTTTACACCCAGCGTAACTTCGATGAACTTCGTCGACATGCCGAAAACGCCCATCACCGCCATCCAGAATGCCGCTCCGGGCCCACCGACAGAAATCGCCACCGCGACACCCGCGATATTGCCCAGTCCCACAGTACCGGACAACGAAGTCATCAATGCCTGGAAACGATTAATCTGTCCATCGACATTCTGATGATCGTACTTGCCCTGCAGCACCGCGATACCATGCATAAAATACCGCACATTGATGAAATTGAAATAAAATGTAAAAAAAAGCGCTGCAATCACCAGCCAGATCAATACCAGCTTAATTTCCAGTCCCAGCAACGGTATGCTATAAAAAATGACTGACGCAACCGCGTTTGAAACGGGTTCAAAAGCAGTATCAATAATTCTGTCAATTTCCATTAAATTTTAGAAACTCCCTGGCTTGGTGCTGCCACAAGGCATTTTTCACATTAAAAAGTCAGCAATAAGATTTCGCTAACGAAAAGCAAAGTTAAAAACCCTTTTTTCCAGTGCATGCGTTTTGATTGATATGTGCTTTAATGAAAACCCGAGGCGCGGATTGCGCAGTTTATGTGATCAAAGCGCAGTTTCAGCAGCGCAATGGTTTTATTTCACTGATATGCATTGCATGCTTCTCTTGCGCAGACTTAAAGCCCCGTAATTGTGCCATATTTTCAATTCAAACGCATTTTTCACGCATAACCCCGATGAATACAGGCCATTACCCTATGACAAAAAAGGACTGGCGCTCACATGAATAACACAATGCGGAAACTGTATTATCTGTTCACAGCCGCATGTTGCCAGTTGATCGCGCAACCGCTCCTCAACGCGGAAATTTATCGCATTGTAGACGAATCAGGTCGAGTGCTTTATACGGACAAAGCACCCGAAAACACCAGGAATATTCAACAGACGACTTTGTCTGTGCAGGCATACCGGCGTTTGTATCCGGTCAAAAGTGTTTATGACGGCGATACGATCATCCTGGAAAACAATCAGCGCATCCGGCTACTGGGCGTCAATACGCCGGAAATCGAGAGCCGCCATCGTCCCGGCGAACCTGGCGGCGTGGCAGCCCGGGCGTGGTTGCACAGCCAAGTCGAAAACCGACAGGTTTATCTGGAATATGATCAGGAAAAAAAGGATAAATACGACCGTCAACTCGCTCATGTCTTCCTACCCGACGGCACGCACCTTAATCTGGAATTGATCAAGCAGGGACTGGCATTCATGAGCATTGTTCCGCCCAACCTGCGCTATGCGGAAGCCTTCAGCCGCGCGCAGCAGCAGGCCGAAAAACAGGCGCTGGGCATCTGGCGTGAGTCCGGTTATCAGGTGCGCCCGCTGGATCAAATCGCATCCGGCGCGCGCGGCTGGCAGCGTTTTACCGGAATTCCGAAGCAAGTCCAGCAAAAACGCAGCTTTACCTATCTGATTCTTAACGACCAGGTCAGTGTACGCATTGCCAATGATCATTTGGGTCTTTTTCCCGCGCTGGAAAAATATCTGGACAGGAATATTGAAATTCGCGGATGGGTGTCGCGCAGACACAATCGTTTCATGATATCCGTTC
>JADZAR010000163.1 GCA_020852475.1 Nitrosomonas sp. | reverse complement strand
GATCACATCCGCAATCCGACAGCTGAGCTGCCGATGTCAATCAGCGAAATCGTCGATGTCGATGCAGTCATTCTGACGCACGACCATCCTGACCACTGGGACGAGGCAGCCAGAAACGCGATTCGCAAGAACATCCCGTTCTTCGTGCAACACGAGAAAGATGCCCGGACAATAAGGTCAGCGGGATTCAGCAATGTTCGCGTTCTAAACGAAATTAATGATTATGAGGGTATTACACTGATTAAAACACCGGGCCAGCACGGCAAACCCAAAGTGCTGGAAAACATGAAAGCACTGCTCGGGGAAGTCAGTGGCGTCATTTTCAAACACCCGGATGAAAAATCATTTTATATTGCCGGAGATACCGTCTGGTGTCAGGCGGTTGAAGGCAGTCTAAGGCAATTCCATCCTGACATCGTCGTCCTTAATAGCTGCGACGCCCAGGTCATCGGCAACGAATCGATCATTATGGGTAAGCAGGATATTTACGAGGTCTACAAAGCCGCGCCTGAAGCGACTATCATTGCCAGCCACATGGAAGCGGTGAACCATGCGACATTATCCAGAAAAGAACTGCGTGAATTCCTGAACGAAAAGGGAATGGCGCAACGGGTATTAGTCCCTGAAGACGGTGAGTTCTATATTTTTTGATTCACGGAATACTGCATCAGCCTCGCCAGATCGGTCACTTTTTAATTCTGTCTAATAGTTTTTACAATGAAAACGGCCTAGTCAACGAGATTTCATCATGTCTATTCCATTAGTTGCGGTTGTTGCCTTTAACCATTTCAGTCCTTTCCATTTGTCCGTACCGTGCATTATCTTCGGCGATCTCCTGCATGACCGGAAATTGTTCGATCTGCGGATCTACGCGTATGAATCCGGCAAACTGCGCTCGAGCGAAGGATTGGTGGTTGAATCGACGCTCGCCCGGGACGAACTGGCGCACGCCGATATCATCATCGTACCCTCATGGCGGGATCCAGCCGAAAAACCCGAGCAGTCATTGCTGGATGCCTTAACGACGGCTTACGCGCGCGGTGGCCAGATCGTTGGATTGTGCCTCGGCACGTATGTGCTGGCGCACGCCGGATTGCTGAAGAACCGCAAGGCTTCGACGCACTGGGAATTTGAACAGGATTTCGTGCGCCGTTTTCCCGATGTAAAACTGGACAGCAATGCACTATATGTCGACGATGACCGATTGGTTACATCCGCTGGAACCGCCGCCGGTATCGACTGCTGTTTGTATCTGGTGCGGCAACGTTACGGTAGCGTGATTGCCAACAAACTGGCTCGACGCATGGTGATTCCGCCTTACCGGGACGGCGGTCAGGCGCAATTTATCGAACGGCCTGTTCCCGTTTCAACGCAAGACACCCGCATCAACGCACTGCTGGATTACTTGCGAAATCATTTGAATCAGTCGCACAGCCTGGACGAACTGGCGCGGCACAGCAAAATGAGCCGCCGCACCTTCACGCGACAATTTTACAAAGCCACGGGTGTGTCAGTTGGCGAATGGCTGTTATCGGAGCGTATACAGCGCAGCCAGGAGTTACTCGAATCCACTGCGCTGTCGATAGACGCCATCGCGGAACAAGCAGGCTTTCGATCGGCCACATCGCTGCGCCAGCACTTCCGGCAGCGCTTTGATGTCACGCCGGGTGAATGGCGGAAAGCCTTCCAAGGCAAACAATCTCCCCGCCGGAATTCCGGCGGCTCATGATTTCTTACTTTTTCAATTTCATTTTTGGAGCGCACACCATGACAGGCTATGTTGACGAAGTTGTCATTCCCTATGATCGCGATCTGGGTCCAGTGTTATTTGAACATTATGGACACGACACCGCGCGGCGCATTGCGGAACAATCCCCCCGCGATGTACTTGAGATCGCCGCCGGTACCGGCATTGTTACCCGGCATTTGCGTGACTTGCTGGCCAAAGACACGCGCCTGACCGCGATCGATATCAGCGATTCGATGATGAATCTTGCACGTACAAAATTTCTTCCCGGCGAGCAAGTCACGTTTCAAAATGCCGATGCCACCGCACTGCCGTTCGATAACGAAGCATTCGATTCGGTCGTGTGTCAGTTCGGCATCATGTTTTTCGATCAGGAAACGGCATTCCGCGAGGCCTACCGCGTGATGAAGTGTGGCGGCCGTTATCTATTCCGTGTCTGGGATTCGGAGCGTTACAATCCATTCGCCAGCCTGAGCTTTGAGGTATTAAAGCAATTCTTTCCGTCGGATACGCCTCGATTTCTCTTTGATCCCGTTTCCTGCCATCAAATCGATCCGCTCAAAGAGCAATTGCTCAACATTGGTTTCGATCCCATCGTGATTTCGGTTCACCGCCATGAATACGATATTCACGATGTATCGGCTTTTGCGCGCGCACTGGTGTATTCACCCGTGCTATTCGAAATCAGAGATCGCGGCGGCGTTGACCCGGAGGAAATTGTCACGGCATTGACTGATGCGCTCAAAAAGGAATACGGTTCGAATCCGATGCGCTACCCGATGCAGGCCATTCTGTTTGAAACGGAAAAACCTTGAGGTCTGCGTTCATGAGTTTGCGCCGAATGACCGGATACCGGTGTTGTACGGATTTGATAGGCATCATGATTGCGACACACTTGGCCATCGCGTCACTCAGCTGCCGCGGAACACGCACGAGCCATGACGATGATCATACTTTCCTTGACCAGCACCATGGTCACCGCAATTCTGAGTGGACTTTCCACGCGCCTGTCACAAGTCATCGTGGCGCAGACTCCGCACCTGGCGGATCTACTGCACCTGAGGCCGCTGCACCCGGACGATCTACTGATCAGCGCTACCGGGGCGCTGGGTATTGAATCGGGCAAGCGTTGCGCCCTGTCCCAGCGGCGTCCCATCCGGTTGCTGTATCGCCCAGATCGTCGCTCGCTCAACCAGAAACCGCTTGCCGGTGCTTGAAATTCTGATACTGCGGTAATCCGGCAGATAACCCTGCTTTCTAGCTTGCGACAGCATCCGGGCGCGCTCCTCACGGTTTACCGGCTCGGCTGTCGAACACGAAGGCGTCTGCGTAAAACGATCCCAGTCCATTTTCCACAAGTCGAGCACCGTCCGGTTACCGTAGTTGAGCACCGGATCATCCTGCAAAGCAGGCGAAACCACGACAAACGGACTGTCAAACAGACGTTGCGCTTGTTCGAATGATGAATCGCTGCGGGAAATCAGTTCTTTTCCGGCCCAGTGAACATAACTGTCGAGCAGATATTGACGCCATGTCAGCGCCAATGGGTTGGTCCAGTCGGATTCATTAGTCATTATTTCACCTGAATAATCATCAAGAAGATGACCCGAAATACAGCGGTTTCTGAGAATTTCTTCAACAAACCAAACTGTCTCGCATGTGATTGCACTGACCCGGAACAAACACGGCGAGTCACTCCGCACGTACCTTATCGGTCATGTCCCGGCCATTATATTTGTGGATTGCTTAAAGGCTGCCCAGTAAATCATGGAACAGTCCGTCGACAGCCCCGGATATTGTGATTACTGTCTGCTGCAGTGCAGCCGGTAAAATCTTTCCGCTATATCTGATTCCCGCGCTGCGTACGCACTGGGATGTCGATGATCCCGCCAAAGCTATAGGAACTGAAGAAGAGATTAATGCGGCGTTCACGCAGACTTACCATAGCTTACGCAAAGACATCGAAATCTTTTTTGCGTTATCATTAGAGGATTTGCACAAGAATTCCGCCGCATTCCGGATAAGACTCGACTATATCGGTATTTTGGAATAGCCGTACTTCAGTGTTTAATAATCAAACCACTTAATTTTAACGTTACAGGAGAATCAAAATGGCAGCCATTCACGTATTTGACCCCGCATCATGTTGCAGTTCAGATGTCTGCGGCACGGAGACAGACCGCGCACAGGTCAGCTTTTCCGCCGATATCGATTGGCTCAAACAGCGCGATGTTGCCATTGAGCGTTTCAATCTGGCGCAGCAACCCATGGCTTTTGCGGATAATGCCACGGTAAAAGCATTTCTGGAACGCTCCGGCGCTGAAGCGCTGCCGCTTATCCTGGTCGACGGTGAAGTCGCCCTGGCCGGGCGCTATCCGAATCGCGGCGAACTCGCACGCTGGGCAGGGATTCCTCTGGAGCAGACCACTGAAGAATCCAGTTGCTGCGGTGGCTGTTGCT
>JADZAR010000162.1 GCA_020852475.1 Nitrosomonas sp. | reverse complement strand
GGGCAGCGCCAGCTTTTGTTCCTCGGCGTCACGCACGGTGATCATGCCCGCCAGTCCCTGATAAACCTGAGTGGCGGTCATATCATGCGTATGCGAGTGATACCAGTAAGTGCTGGCCGGGTTGTCGATTTCAAATTCATACACATAATGTTCCCCGTTATAAATTTCGTACATCGGGTGTCCGTCCATTTTTTGCGGTACGTGCAATCCGTGCCAGTGGGTGATAACGGGTTCGTTAATGTGGTTGTAAAAGAAAATGCGGACTTTCTGGCCGCGTTCGAAATTCAGAATGGGGCCCACATAGCCGGGCAGCGTTTTGATGGTTTGCGCCGGTCCTTTCAGCAGCTTTCCTGTGTATTGAAAAACATGGGTTTTTGCGCCTGATAGAATTGGGACTTCCGTCGTCCGAGCATGTAACTCCAGTTCCACGTCCGGTTTGAAGTTACGGTCAGGATCTTTGTTGATCAAGCGTTCTTCACCCCAGCTCGAGCCTGGTAATGCCGATGCAATGGCGCCGAAAGCCGTGTATTGCAGAAATTTCCGTCGTGAAAACGTTGTGTGTGACATTGTAGTATTCCTCCCTTCCTTGATTGCCGCATTCTCTTTGGGATAGCTCGTATTTAAAGCTGGGCTATAGTTTTTATACTATCACCGATCAGATTGTTGCGAACCGACTTGGATCAAATTATCCGACTTATCGCCGAATGGGTATTTTAAAGTAGGATACGCCGTTGTCTTCCGGTGGCGGCATTTCACCTGCGCGGATATTGGTCTGAATGGATGGCAGTAGTAATACTGGTGCATCGAGTGTGGCATCACGTTGTGTCCGCAGTGCGACAAAAGCATTTTCGTCGATTCCGTCGTGGACATGAATATTGTGCGCCCGTTCGGCTGCAACAGTAGTTTCCCAAGCGGGTTCACGATCGGCTGGCGGGTAATCATGGCACATGAATAAACGGGTTTCAGTCGGAAAGGCAAGTAATCTTCGGATTGAACGATAAAGGGCATGTGCATCGCCACCTGGAAAGTCGGCGCGCGCGCTGCCGACATCCGGCATGAACAGCGTGTCGCCGATGAAAACCGCATCTTCAAATTGATACGCCAGATCTGCGGGTGTGTGACCGGGGGTTGAAAGTGCTATTCCAGTTAATTGCCCAACCTGAAATGTTTCATTGTCGGCGAATAGATGATCAAAATGATGGCCGTCCGGTATAAATTCATCGCCAAGATTAAACAGTTTCTTGAATGTTTGTTGTACGGCGGGAATGTTTTTGCCAATGGCAATTTTTCCACCCAACTTACTTTTTAGGTAATGCGCGGAGGATAAGTGATCCGCATGCGCGTGCGTTTCAAGTATCCAGTCAACCGCCAGATGTTGTTGCTGAATAAATGCCATAATCCGGTCAGCAGAGGCTGTACTGATGCGCCCTGATTTGGGATTGTAATCCAGCACCGGATCGATAATGGCGCATTTGCCATGGGATTGGTCATAAACGACATAACTGACTGTCCAGGTGTTGGGATCAAAAAAAACTTCAATATTCAGTGACATGATTAACTCCTTGGTGTGTATAAAAAAATAAAACATTCAACTTGACTTCAATATATCAAATTATATATCATGTATCAATATTATATTTATAGCTAATTCGTAACACAGATAAAATTTTGTTCCATTGACGATTGCATTTTGGAGGCATAGCGCGAAATGAATATAGAACAGACGATTACAGAAATTGACATACCTTGGTTGGCACTGGCTGGTGGAATGCTCATTGGACTGGCGACAACACTGTTTTTGCTTGCCAATGGGCGCATAGCGGGTATCTCAGGAATTGTTGGCGGTATTGTCAGCGGCCTGCTGCATCTAAGCTGGCGCGATCTGGACTGGCGTCTGGCATTTATCGCGGGTCTGATTGTGTCAACTTTGGTATGGCGGCAGTTTTTCAGTCTTCCGGATGTACAGATTCAGGCCAGCGACATGATGCTGGTTGTTGCTGGTGTGCTGGTTGGTTTTGGGACGCGATTGGGCTCGGGTTGCACCAGTGGGCACGGAGTTTGTGGCATGGCAAGGCTTTCGCCGCGATCCATTGTGGCCACGTTGATGTTTATGTCGACTGGTTTTGCAGCAGTCTATTTGCTGCGACATGTCATTGTGTGATGGTTTGTTAAAGTGAGGCTTGTCATGCGTAAATTGATTGTGTTGCTCACCGCATTGATTTCAGGGCTGGTTTTTGGTTTTGGATTAATTCTTTCCGGCATGGTTAATCCAGCTATTGTTCTGGCGTTTCTCGATATAGCCGGTCAATGGAATCCGTCGCTGTTATGGGTGATGGGCGGTGCGGTTGCGGTCTCCGCTGTTGCGTTTTTTATTGCTCGGCGGCGGTCAACGAGTTTTCTGGGTTTGCCGGTTAATGTGCCTGCTTCCCGCGTGATCGATAAGCGCTTGCTGCTGGGCAGTTTCCTCTTTGGTGCGGGATGGGGCACTGCCGGATTCTGTCCGGGGCCGGCTTTGGTTATGGCTGGTGCGGGCAGCGAAAAAGCGATTTTATTTGTTATCGCAATGCTGGCAGGTATGCTGCTGTTTGAAATTGCCGGACATGGACGAAAAAGCGGTGTGGCATCGTGATACACGCGTTACGCTTAAAAAGAAACAATGATTTGGATTGCAATATAAAAAAGTGATGAATAACGATTTGCTACCGGATATTACCGCGGTACGCGCTTCGGCTACGCAAGCGTGTGCGTTACTAAAAACACTGGCCAATGAAGATCGTTTGCTGATTCTGTGTCAATTAAGCCAGGGCGCCAGAAACGTAGGCGAGCTGGAAACGCTGCTGGATATCCGTCAGCCGACGTTGTCGCAGCAGCTGACTGTATTACGGGAAGAAGGACTGGTGACAACCGAGCGCAAGGGTAAATATATATATTACAGTTTGTCCAGTACGGAAGCCATGCATGTCATACAGACATTGTATGCACTTTATTGTGGCAATCATAAGAAAAACATCGGTTGACAGTGCCGCGGATAAACGGCGGAATGTGATCAATATAGAGGGCAGTTTTTTGCAGTGCGTTGTAAGCGCGCAACGCGACTGACCTTAAACAGGTTATTGAAAAAACAGGACCGAGCAGTTGATGCAAGGCAACGCGACAGCGCGGATAATTTTTCAACAACCGGCTAAAACAAGGAGATAACTATGAGCATCAAAATTACCGAGCTGGACGAGAAATTGTCAGTAACGGGCCAGATCAGCCTTGATGATCTGGAAGAAATTGCGGCTTCGGGCTATAAATCAATTATCTGCAACCGACCTGATTTCGAAGGCGGCGAACACCAGCCAACCAGTGAATTGCTTGAGCAGGAAGCCAAGGCGCAAGGCTTGGCGTTCGCCTATTTGCCGGTGCAATTAGGTACGATACCCGAAGAGCGTGGCGAGGCATTCCGGAAATTAATAGCTGAATTACCGGGGCCGATACTGGCGTTTTGTGGTTCAGGCAGGCGGGCCACCGCGCTGCATAGCATGACGAAACAGGAGGAAGCTGTTAATGAAATCCATCACACAACGGTTGATGCCTGCAATTGGGGTAATGCGTTCGATGTTGTTGTTGTCGGCGGCGGCGCTGCCGGTATCGGTGTAGCGGCGAGTCTCCTGAAACGCCGGCCAGCACTGCGTATCGCGATCATTGAACCGAGTGACAGTCACTATTATCAACCGGCCTGGACTTTGGTTGGTGGCGGCGCGTATGACATCGATAAAACCGTGCGCAGGATGTCGGCGTTGATTCCCGAGGGAGCGGAATGGATTCATGCGGCAGCATCGGGTTTCGATCCAGACAACAACCGGGTCAGGCTGGCAGACGGACGATCAATCGGCTATCGTCAGCTTATTGTCTGCCCGGGTTTACGCCTTGCCTGGGAAAAGATCGAAGGTTTGGAAGAAACGCTGGGCAAAAATGGCGTGACTTCGAATTACCGGTTTGATCTCGCGCCTTATACCTGGTCTCTTGCACAGAAGCTTAAACAGGGGAGAGCGCTGTTTACCCAACCGCCGATGCCGATCAAATGCGCGGGCGCGCCGCAGAAAGCTATGTATCTGTCCTGCGATCACTGGTTGAAAAGTGGTTGTCTTGACGAGATCGATGTTGAGTTTTTTACCGCCGGCGCAGTGCTGTTCGGTGTCGCGGACTACGTACCTGCATTAATGCGCTATGTCGAGCGTTATAATGCGAGACTCAATTTCAGTGCTAATCTGGTTAAAGTGGATGGTGAGGCCAGAACAGCTTATTTTGAAATCAAGGATGCGAATGGGAATGTGCGGTTGGAAGAGCGGAAGTTCGATATGTTGCATGTCACGCCGCCACAAATGGCACCGGATTTTCTGAGAAATAGCGCTTTAGCGGATGCCGGCGGTTTCTGCAAGGTCAATGAGAAGACATTGCAGCATCCGGATTATCCGAATATCTTTGCATTGGGCGACGCCTGTTCGTCGCCGAACGCGAAAACGGCTGCCGCGGTCAGAAAACAAATCGTCGTCGTTGCGGAAAATCTGCTGGCTGACAAGGAGGACGAAGCGCTGCCGCTGGTATACGACGGCTACGGCGCCTGTCCGTTGACAGTGGAAAACGGTAAGGTTGTTCTGGCCGAATTTGGATTTGGCGGCCGGTTGATGCCGACGTTTCCGTTGAAGCCCTCGGTGCCGAGAAAGCTCTACTGGTTTTTCAAACAAACGCTTTTCCCGTGGCTTTATTGGGAGGGTATGCTGAAAGGCAGGGAATGGCTTGCACGGCCACGCAAAAAACATTAAACACCCACAGAGCGAAAATCGTATGGAATCACTATTATTAAGCTGTCTACTTGGATCGGTTACCGGAATTGTGCTCGGATTGACAGGCGCGGGTGGTGCGATTATTGCTGTGCCGTTGCTGATTTTCGGATTGCATTTAAATATCGCGGAGGCTGTTCCGGTTGCACTGCTGGCGGTCTGCATGTCAGCCACGGTTGGCGCATTGATCGGATTGAAGCAGGGGAAAGTGCGCTATCGTGCCGCCGGTCTGGTTGCTTTGGCCGGTTCACTGGCTTCGCCTGCTGGACTCTGGTCTGCGCAGCGATTGCCGCATGAGCCACTGGTTCTGCTGTTTGCCGCGGTGCTGGCCTATGTTGCGGTGAGCATGCTGATCAAGAGTAAACAAGATAGTCATGATATTCAGGCTGATGTTATGCATCATCACCCTTCGCCTGAGATGCCCTGCATGACGGGTAATACAGATGGTCGTTTGATCTGGACCTGGCCATGCGCGCGCGCACTGACTCTGTCCGGATCGCTGGCCGGATTTCTGTCCGGCCTGCTAGGGGTGGGCGGCGGTTTTGTTGTGGTTCCGGCGCTCAAGAAATACACTTTCCTGGACATGCAGTCCATTCTGGCGACATCACTGGCGGTCATCGCCCTCATTTCAGCCGTTGGAGCGGTTTCGTCGGTATTCATGGGCGCCATGCACTGGACGGTGGCAACACCTTTCGCTGGTGGGGCTTTGGTGGGAATGCTCGTGGGTTATAAGCTGGCGAGTCGTTTTTCCGGCGCAAGAATACAGATAGGATTTGCCTGGTTGGCGTTTTTTGTGGCTGTGGGGATGGTTGTCAAGTTGTTTGTTTTAAGTGTTTAGTTAACACCGGATGCAGAATTATTTTTCTATTTCTAGATAAATCAACTATTTATCTCGCCCATAGATATCTTCAAAACGGACAATATCATCCTCACCCAGGTAAGAGCCGGATTGCACTTCGATCATTTCGAGTGGTACGCGGCCAGGATTCTCCAGGCGATGTCGAGTGCCGATGGGGATGTAAGTGGATTCATTTTCAGTGACCAGGTAGCTTTCGTCGTTCCGTGTGACACGGGCGGTGCCGCGTACGACAATCCAGTGTTCCGCGCGGTGATGATGCATTTGCAGCGATAAGGATGCGCCGGGTTTGACGACGATACGCTTGACTTGAAAGCGATCTCCGGAATCGATGCTGTCGTACCAACCCCAGGGACGGAAAACCTTGCGGTGCAGATGGCTTTCAGAACGTCCTGTTTCCTTTAAACTATCGACGATTTTTTTGACGTCCTGTGTTTTATCTTTATGTGAAACCAGAATGGCGTCGGGTGTTTCCACGACGATCATATCCTGAATGCCGATACAGGTAACCAGACGACTCTCGGAAATCGCCAGTGTATTACGGCATTCATGCAACAGTACATCGCCTTGTGCAACATTGCCGGCCTGATCTTTGGGCAGGACATGCCATAAGGAATCCCATGCGCCGACGTCGGACCAGCCGGCGGCAAGCGGTACTACCGCGCCTTGCGGCAGTTGTGGGTTTTCACCCTGGGCAATGTGTTCCATCACCGCATAGTCAATCGAGATGCCGGTGCATTGCTCAAAACTGCTCTTTTCCAAACGGGTGAAATCGCCGTCGATTGAACTGTTGCTCCATGCCGCGCGGCAGGCAACGAGAATTTCCGGATGACACAGTTCTATTGCCTGCAACCAGATTGACGCATGCATGAGGAAAAGGCCGCTATTCCACAGAAACGATCCGGCGTTAAGATAACCTTGGGCAGTTTCCTGATCCGGTTTTTCGACAAAGCGAGCGATACGGTAGGCATTCTGATCCATTTTATCGCCGGTTTCGATATATCCGTAGCCTGTTTCCGGTTTGTCGGGCGTGATGCCGAAGGTAACAATGTGATTCTGTATGGCAAGTTGTATACCGTGTAGAACAGCTGTTTTGAAAACTTCGAGATCGATGATGACGTGATCGGATGGCATGACCAGCAAGATCGGGTCTTCGCTTTGCCGCAGCGCGGCCAGAGCGGCAACAGTCAAGGCAGGCGCAGTATTACGACCACAAGGTTCGAGCAGAATGAGGCCGTTGCGTGACATGATGCGCAGTTGTTCGGCAATGACGAAACGGTATTCTTCGTTGCAGACGACAATCGGATCCTTGACATTGATGTCGCCAAGACCATCCATGCGGCGCACCGTTGCCTGCAATAATGAATCGTCACTGACCAGTGACAATAATTGCTTGGGGTGCTTCTCACGTGAAAGCGGCCAGAGCCGCGTGCCTGAACCGCCAGATAGAATAATCGGAATTAACGTTTGCATGGCTATTGCTTTTTAAGTTATCGGTTGAAAAGTCAGTATTGTAGGCATTTGACAGCTATCTTGAGTGTAATTTTATGTTGCCTCGAGTGCCGTAGCCAGAATGTTGACAATGCGTTCAGCAGCTTTGCCATCCCATAATTCCGGACGGCGGGATGATTTGACTGGATTGTGCAGGATTTCTTGAACTGCCGCGACAATCCGATCCGGGTCGGTGCCGGCCAACACGTTTGTGCCTTCTTCAAGGGTAACCGGACGTTCCGTATTTTCGCGTAGCGTGACGCAGGGGACACCCAGTGCGGTGGTTTCTTCCTGTAAACCGCCACTGTCGGTCAGTACAACTGCGGCGTCTTTCCATAAGTGCAGAAATGCCATGTAAGCCTGTGGGCCGATCAGTGTGACATTGGGGCCCAAATCGATGGCAAATTTTTCAAGATTTCCGCGGGTACGCGGATGCACTGGAAAAATGAGCGACAGTTCCTGTGCGATTGTTTTGAGTGCGTAGCTGATACGGGTAAATGTTTCAGCGTCGTCAACATTGCTCGGGCGGTGCAATGTAACGACGCCGTAGCGCTTTCCGGCGGCATGTTGTGCGATTTTAAACGCTGTGGTGACAAAGGTGCTGGTGTCGATATGCGCCAGCTTTTCCACTTGATAAAGCAGATTGTCGATCATGACATGGCCGACATGAAAAATCGCATGATCCGGTTTTCCTTCGTGTTTCAGATGCTGTAACCCACTCGGTTCGGTGACAAAAAACCAGTCGGAAATACTGTCGGTGACCAGACGGTTGATTTCTTCAGGCATGCGCATATCGCCGCTACGCAGACCGGCTTCGACATGCGCGACCGGAATATGCAGTTTTTTTGCGACGATTGAACATGCCAGTGTGGAATTAACATCACCAACAACGAGCACCGCGTCTGGTCTGTTGTTCAAGCAGTATTCCTCGAATGCAATCATGATTTTTGCGGTCTGTTGTGCATGGGTACCGCCACCGACGCCCATAAATATATCGGGTTGTGGAATGCCGAGTTCTTCAAAAAAAACATCGTTCATTTCCGGATCATAATGTTGCCCGGTGTGAATAATCCGATAGGTCATTGTTTTACTTGCATTCAATGCACGGACAATTGGTGCGATTTTCATAAAATTCGGACGGGCGCCCGCAACCAGGTAAATTGTTTTCATTGGTTTTTCAAGTTTTCCGGGTAGTTGGTCTGACGATGGAAGGATGCATTGTATAGCGTTATTTAATCCGCTAAGCCGGAATTATCGCCTGATACAGAGTCTTTTTTCGCGATGTTAGTGCTATTCGGTTTTTCATGATGAATTCACTTGCAATATTTCAAAATTCCAATATAATTACGAATCGTTCTCATTAGCGGTTATTGTTGACTTAGCTTTCATTTGATTTTTGCTTTCAACTTGGGCGTGGCAGGTATCAGTAAATTTTGAGTAGTGCATGCAAAATGCACTTGAAACTTAGGATTAAGGCAGTCATTATGTATGTATGTATTTGCAAGGGAGTAACAGACGGTGCGATTCGTGAAGCGGTGTATAATGGCGCTGAACGGATGCGCGACTTGAAAAGCTGTCTTGGCGTGACTGAGCAATGCGGTTTATGTGCTTGTAACACTAAAGCAGTGCTGGATCAGGCGCGTATGCAAAAAGCCACAGCGCATGCTCCTGAGCAGAATACAGTATGCTTGTCGGGTTGTTGAACTGCATTGACATGCGTTGCTATTGAATAGAACCGATTCAGGGTGCCGGTGTCTTACCTCAGCCCTATAGAAACGGGCGCGTGAAGGCTTTTCAGCAAGCAGTTATTTTACTATTGCCTAAGGAGACGAATGATGAAAGGGAACGCAGAGATTATTCGATGGCTGAATCGTCAGTTGCAGCATGAATTGACTGCGATCAATCAGTATTTTTTACATGCCCGGATGTTTAAAAACTGGGGTTTGGAAAGCTTGGGCAAGCATGAATACGATGAATCGATCGAAGAAATGAAACATGCTGATATGTTGATTGAGCGCATTCTGTTGCTGGAAGGTTTGCCGAATCTGCAGGATCTGGGGAGTTTGATGATCGGTGAAAAAGCCGATGAGTGCATTGCCTGTGATCTGAAACTGGAACGCACGTCTCATGAAACGCTGGTGGCTGCAATCGCTGCCTGTGAAACTGCAAAAGATTACGTTTCCCGCGAGATTTTCGAACGTATTCTCGAGGATACTGAGGAACACATCGATTGGGCTGAAACCCAACTCGATCTGATTCAGAAAATCGGATTGCAAAACTGGTTGCAGAGCCAGATGTAACAGTTTTCTTCAATAGGAATTTACATATCGCCATTTCCGTACATTGAAAATTATCTGGATGCCATCATCTGATGTGGCCTCAAGTTATTTCTCAGTGACCGGAATGGCGTTATTTACTATACTTTCTCTTTTCCGCCGAATAGTCATTATTGTTTTTCAGCAGGCACCAGCTTCAGAATTTTGCCGTCTGGTTCATCAGTCAGCAGATAAATGGCGCCATCAGGACCTTGCTCCACATCACGGAAGCGCAACGTATTCTGCAGCAGCTGCTCCTCGCTCAGAACCTTGTCATGGCTGGTTGACAGTCTGATCAAGTGCTGCCCAGCCAGTGTGCCGATAAACAGATTGCCTCGCCAACCCGGAAACAGTCCGCCGGTATAAAACAGCATGCCGGAAGGCGCGACGGAAGGTGTCCAGTAATAAACCGGTTCTTCATAACCCTGCTCGGCATGTTCATCCTTGATGGGCAGCATGGAATAATGTACGCCGTAGCTCGCGTTGGGCCAGCCGTAGTTTTTACCGGGTTTGGGAATGTTGATTTCATCGCCACCGCGCGGGCCGTGTTCATGAATCCATAACTCCCCGGTTTCCGGGTGGATCGCCGCGCCTTGCACGCTGCGGTGACCGTATGACCAGATTTCCGGTTTTGCCTTCGAATTTTTGACAAACGGATTATCATCAGGAATCGAACCGTCCGGCCGGATGCGGATGATTGTGCCGATATGGTTGGCGGTATTTTGCGCTTCTTCCATCTGATTGCCGCGATCGCCCAGTGTGATGAATAAATTGCCGTC
>JADZAR010000161.1 GCA_020852475.1 Nitrosomonas sp. | reverse complement strand
TTGAAGACTGACGGCTGGGATGACTGGGATGGGGCAGGCGACGAAGATGATGAAGACGACGAAGATGATGAAGACGACGATGATTAAGTCTTTTTATTCTCACTGCTAAAGTAGTTTTCGGTGAAATGTATGCAATTCTGGTGCTGTATGAAAGTGCCAGAATTGCGCATACAGTCTATTTTATAAAAAAACTGTGTGCCAATTATATTGCAGACATATCAAAAAAACGGCATTGGATGCTAATTAATTTGATGAAACATAACGCTAGAGTACAGTGATAAGCGATTATCAAAGCGTTTTCACATAAAAAAGTTTTGTTAATTAAACGGTATCTACTAAATATATAAAAATTTTCTCAGTGTCAGATAAAGTTGATAAAAATAAGAATTATGCTGGTAGGCTGAGTTATAGCTATCGACGTAATCTACGTGAACGCCTCATAGAGTCAGTTTTGTTTTTGTCTGCAGCACTTTCTGTTGTCATCATGCTGTCCATAGTCGTAATGCTCGTGAAAGAGTCATTCGTTTTTTTTCAATATGTTTCATTGTGGGATTTTTTAACAGACACACAATGGACGCCATTGTTTGATGATGCACATTATGGAATTTTGCCATTGGTTGCAGGCACGGTTGTCAGCTCAGCAGTTGCGTTACTTGTAGCGTTGCCGTTAGGAACGATAATTGCTATATATCTTTCAGAATTTGCGCCATTCTCGGTACGAGAGATTGCAAAGCCATTTCTGGAATTATTAGGTGGAATACCTACTGTTGTTTATGGTTATTTTGCACTGCTATTTGTAACGCCGCTGTTACAGATGTTATTTCCAACATTACCTGGATTCAGTCTATTATCAGCAGGTTTGGTAATGGGTATTATGATTATTCCTTACGTTAGTTCCATGACCGAAGATGCCATGCGCGCGGTGCCCATGCATTTGCGAGAAGGATCGTATGCAATGGGTGCAACAAGATTTCAAACTGCGATTCGTGTTGTCATGCCGGCGGCATTCTCCGGTATAGCTGCAGCGTACATTCTCGGAATATCGCGTGCGGTCGGGGAAACCATGGTTGTGGCAATTGCTGCAGGAATGCAACCTAATCTTACATGGAACCCAATGGAACCAGCAGCAACGATTACTGCATATATTGTACAAGTAAGTCTGGGGGATTTGCCTCACGGCAGTATAGGTTATCAAACGATTTTTGCTGCAGGTTTAACTTTGTTATTGATGACGCTTGTTTTTAATATAATCGGTCATGTATTGCGCAAACGTTACCGTGAAATTTATTGATAATTCAATAATGAACAAAACAGACGAGCTGAATAAATTAAGAAGAATAATCGGACTGCATAAGCGTTGGGATTTTCTTTTTATGATTACCGGCATTATTGCGTTAATGATTGCCATATTGACGTTTATAGCGTTGTTTGCACAAATGCTGATTGATGGTATGCCTAGATTATCCTGGGATTTTTTTACTTCATTTCCATCTCGTCGCCCTGAATCGGCAGGAATTTTATCAGCTTGGGTTGGAACGACGCTGGTTATGCTGGTCACTGCGGCCACAGCAGTGCCGCTTGGAGTGGGGGCGGGTGTTTATTTAGAAGAATATGCACCCAAAAACATATTTACAGAAATTCTGGAAATCAATGTAACCAATCTTGCGGGTGTGCCTTCGATTATATACGGCTTGCTGGCGCTAGGATTATTTGTATATCAATTAGGGCTTGGTCAAAGTATATTGTCTGCTGGCTTGGCATTGGCATTGCTGATATTGCCAGTGGTGATTGTGGCAACACGGGAAGCAATTAGATCTATCCCTGTTGCTATACGTGAAGGCGCATATGCTCTGGGTGCAACCAAATGGCAAACAGTATACGATCATTTGTTACCTTATTCATCTGCAGGTATATTGACCGGTATAATAATTGGACTTGCGCGCGCGATTGGCGAGACCGCGCCTATCATTACAATTGGTGCGTTGACCTTCATTGCATTTTTGCCGCCGTCACCGATCACAGAAGGATTTCCGTATATTTCATTTGAATGGCTAACAGCACCTTTCACCGTTATGCCAATACAGATGTTTAACTGGGTTTCGCGCCCTGAGGAAGCATTTCAATTGAATGCAGCGGCGGCAGGGCTTGTTTTGGTAGTAATGACATTAACGATGAATGGATTAGCCATTTATTTGCGCTATCGCATGCGCAAAAATATCAAGTGGTAGAAAATGCAAACTAGTGCAGAATTAAATCAATATAAATCGCATGTCAGAGCTTTGAATTTTTATTATGGCGCATTTCATGCGCTTAAAAATATCGATATGGCATTGCATGCAAATAAAATTACGGCGCTTATTGGGCCTTCTGGTTGCGGCAAATCGACTTTCCTGCGGTGCTTCAATCGAATGCACGATCTTTATCCTGGAAACCGGTATGATGGAGAAATTATTCTACATCCTGATCATGTGAATATCTTGTCACATAAAGTTGATCCGATTGAAGTACGCATGCGTATCAGCATGGTTTTTCAGAAACCAAATCCATTTCCGAAATCGATTTATGAAAATGTAGCTTATGGATTACGCGTCAGAGGGATTAGACAAAGAGCTGTTCTTGACGAAAAAGTAGAAAATGCTTTGCGAAATTCTGCATTATGGGATGAAGTTAAAGATCGAATGAATGATTTGGCGTTTAATCTTTCTGGTGGGCAGCAGCAGAGATTATGTATTGCACGTGCGCTGGCGACAGATCCCGAAATTCTACTGTTTGACGAGCCAACATCAGCACTGGATCCTATTGCAACGGCCAGTATTGAAGAGCTAATCGCAGACTTGAAAGATAAAGTTACGATTTTAATCGTGACGCATAACATGCAACAGGCCGCTAGAGTATCTGATTTTACAGCTTATATGTATCTTGGTGAATTAATTGAATTTGATGAAACCGATACAATTTTTATAAAACCTAAACACAAACAAACTGAAGATTATATTACAGGCCGTTTTGGCTGATTTGATCCGAAGGAAAATCTATATTCAAATGGCAATTGATTAGCTGAGGTCCAGCCAATCAATTGGTCAAAATTTGTCAATGTTTGTTCTTGAAAGTAAACAGATAATTTTCATTGGCAAAGATTAAAACAAGAAATTCGCAAACCCAAGAAGATTGACTACTTTATTAATCAAGGGTAGCATCGCCCCTTTTGAGAAAACAAGGAAATGAGAATGCGTAACAAGCTCGTGGCCGGCAACTGGAAAATGCACGGAAACTTGAAGGAAAATGCCGCATTGCTTGAGGCATTGATTTCAAATATGCCAAAGCCTGGAAATAATGCCGACTATGCCGTTTGCGCGCCTTTTCCTTATCTCGCGTCGGTTCAAGTCGCACTCCAAGGTACATGCATAAACTGGGGAGCACAAAATATAAGTCAGTATGAAAAAGGCGCCTATACGGGAGAAGTGTCGGCTGATATGCTTAACGACTTTGGCTGCAGATATGTTATTGTCGGGCATTCTGAAAGAAGAATGCTGTTTGGAGAAACCAGCCAGATTGTGGCTGAAAAATATGCAGCAGCTCAACGTGCCGGTTTGATACCGATTCTTTGTGTTGGTGAGACGCTGGAGCAACGCGATTCAGACATTACAGAACAGGTTATCGATGAGCAATTGAAAGCTGTGATTGCGCTGACCGGTATCGAATCATTGGCGAAAGCGGTGATTGCTTATGAACCGGTATGGGCGATTGGAACGGGGAAAACGGCCACACCTCAGCAAGCACAAGACATACATCAATTCATTCGAAAAGGTATCGCTTCACAAGATAAAGGAATCGCAGAGAGAATATCTATCTTGTATGGCGGTAGTGTCAAAGCAAATAATGCGATGGAACTCTTTGTGATGCCGGATATAGATGGCGGTTTGATTGGTGGCGCTTCACTTGTCGCAGAAGATTTTGTTGCTATTTGCAGTGCAATTAAAAGTTAATTTATTGGAGTTACACGTTGGAAACCTTAGTTTGGTCTATACACGTTATATTAGCAGTGGTTCTTATTGTGCTAGTTTTATTGCAACATGGTAAGGGCGCTGATATGGGCGCCGCGTTTGGTAGTGGATCAGCGGGAAGCTTATTTGGCGCGTCTGGTTCTGCAACTTTTTTGAGCCGGACGACTGGTATGGTTGCTGCGATGTTTTTTATATCCAGTATGAGCCTGACATATTTATCTATGAATCGAACAGAGAATCTTGGTGTAATGAGTCTTATAGAGGATACAATGGAAGGTAAAGCTGAAGAAGCATCACAGCCAATCGTGTCTGACACAGATGACAAGAAAACTCCTGATTTCAATGGTGATGGTGCGTTAAGAGCGAATCAGATACCGAATTAGAGAGTCTGGAATCGGAATCGCCAGTATCATCGAAATTAGTGGGGTTGGTAATTCACGGCCGACGTGGTGGAATTGGTAGACACGCCGTCTTGAGGGGGCGGTGGCGAAAGCTGTGCGAGTTCGAGTCTCGCCGTCGGCACCAGAATAATTCTTTTTGTAAAAATAGTGATATGAATATCGCTAAATCATTAATAGGTTTTAAAGTAGAATGCACCTATGATTGAAAATTATTTTCCTATTCTTTTGTTTCTGATTGTCGGCTTTGTCGTTGGCGCAGGCTGCATGCTAGGTGGTTGGCTTATGGCGCCTAACCGGCCTGATAAAGAAAAATTGTCTGCTTACGAATGTGGTTTCGATGCATTTGAAGATGCACGGATGAAGTTCGACGTACGCTATTATTTGGTTGCGATTTTGTTTATTTTGTTTGATTTGGAAATCGCTTTTCTTTTTCCTTGGGCAATTGTGCTTGATGAAATCGGTTTGTTTGGATTTGTTTCGATGATGGTATTTCTCGGCATCCTAGTTGTCGGTTTTGTTTACGAATGGGTGCGCGGCGCATTGGAGTGGGATTAAAGCAATGAGTATAGAAGGCGTCTTAGAAAAAGGATTCATCACAACGAAATTGGATTCGGTAATTAATTGGGGACGTACAGGTTCGATGTGGCCAATGACGTTCGGTTTGGCGTGTTGCGCTGTGGAGATGATGCAGACAGGAGCTTCTCGCTATGATCTGGATCGTTTTGGTATTGTATTCCGCCCTAGTCCGCGACAATCGGACGTCATGATTGTGGCTGGTACACTGTGCAATAAAATGGCTCCTGCACTGAGAAAGGTATACGATCAAATGGCAGAGCCACGCTGGGTCATTTCTATGGGATCTTGCGCGAATGGTGGCGGTTATTACCACTATTCCTATTCCGTTGTACGTGGATGTGATCGAATTGTGCCTGTCGATATTTATGTCCCAGGTTGTCCGCCAACGGCTGAAGCATTGCTGTACGGGATTATACAATTACAAAATAAAATCAATCGTACCAATACGATAGCAAGGTAGTATCTTTTATGAATAGCATACATCTGAAGAATTTGGAAAATGAGCTTAAAGAAGCTTTGGCGGATCGTTTTGTCAGTTTGCATCATTTCTTCGATGAGTTGACGCTGGTAGTTCGGGACAAAGATATTGGTGCTGTATGTGAAATGCTGCGTGATCATGAAAACTTCCGTTTTGATACACTGATAGACTTATGTGGTGTTGATTATTTAACCTATGGTGATGACAAAACAGCGGTTGGTCAACCCGAAGGAAGGAGATACGCGGTTGTTTATCATTTGCTATCGGTCGATTTGAATCAAAGACTGCGTGTAAAAGTATTTGCCGAAGATAGCGAGTTTCCCATAATAAATTCTGTAGTTGACATCTGGCCTGCAGCTGATTGGTTTGAGCGTGAGGCATTTGATCTATATGGAATTGTTTTTTCAGGTCATACTGATCTAAGGCGCTTGCTGACTGACTATGGGTTTGTGGGTAACCCGTTTCGGAAAGATTTTCCGCTGTCTGGTTATGTTGAGATGCGATACGATGAAGATCAGAAACGTGTTATCTATCAGCCTGTAACAATAGAGCCACGTGAAATAACTCCGCATGTGATCCGCGAAGAGAATTATGGCGATAGTCATTGAATATCACGTTAGCCGCTTATCTGAAGAGTAACTGAATTTTTATAAAAACATGGCAGAAATAAGAAATTACACCATGAATTTCGGACCACAGCATCCTGCAGCGCATGGTGTGCTGCGCTTGGTACTGGAATTGGATGGTGAAGTAGTCAAGCGCGCTGATCCGCATATTGGATTGTTACATCGGGCAACCGAGAAACTTGCAGAAAATAAAACTTTCTTGCAGTCAGTTCCTTATATGGATCGTTTAGATTATGTTTCCATGATGGTCAACGAGCATGCCTATGTTATGGCCATTGAAAAGCTTTTACAGATAGAAGTGCCTGTCAGGGCGCAATACATCCGGGTTATGTTTGATGAAATTACGCGGATATTGAATCACTTGCTTTGGATAGGTGCGCATGCGTTGGATGTAGGTGCGATGACCATGTTTCTTTATGCATTCCGTGAGCGAGAAGATCTCATGGATTGCTACGAGGCTGTGTCTGGAGCGCGAATGCATGCAGCGTATTACCGCCCTGGCGGTGTTTACCGCGATCTGCCGGATACAATGCCACAGTATCAATCATCAAAAATTCATAATGAAAAGCAAACACAGATCAGAAATATAAATCGCGAGGGATCATTACTTGATTTCATTGATGATTTTACCGAACGATTCCCGAAGTATGTTGACGAATATGAGACATTGTTAACAGATAATCGAATCTGGAAACAAAGGCTGGTTGATGTCGGAGTGGTAAGTCCTGAAAGAGCAAAAGCACTAGGTTTTACGGGTCCGATGTTGCGTGGATCTGGTGTAGAGTGGGATTTGCGTAAAAAACAGCCGTATGAAGTTTACGATAAATTGGATTTTGACATACCAGTGGGTGTCAATGGTGATTGCTACGATCGTTATTTGGTGCGCATGGAAGAATTCCGCCAATCAAATCGGATAATTAAACAATGTGTGGATTGGTTGCGAAAAAATCCAGGGCCGGTTATAACAGATAACCATAAGGTTGCACCACCTTCACGACTGAGCATGAAACAAAATATGGAAGAAATGATCCATCATTTCAAACTGTTTTCTGAAGGTATGCATGTCCCTCCGGGCGAAACGTATGTCGGTGTGGAACATCCCAAAGGTGAATTTGGTATCTATTTAATATCGAATGGTGCAAATAAGCCTTATCGTCTGAAGATTCGCGCTCCTGGATTTGCGCACCTCGCCGCTCTGGATGAAATGTCGCGAGGCCACATGATTGCTGACGTGGTTGCAATCATCGGTACGCAAGATATCGTATTTGGTGAAATTGATAGATAATTGATATGTTAAGTGCTGAATCCCTAAAAAAAATAGATCACGAGATAGCGAAGTACCCCGAGGATCAGAAACAATCAGCCGTGATGTCTGCTCTTGCTATTGCGCAGGATGAAAAAGGCTGGCTGGCAAATGAGACGATGAATTTTGTCGCTGAATATCTGAACATGCCGCCAATTGCAGTATATGAGGTGGCGACTTTCTATAACATGTATAACCTCGAACCGGTCGGGCAATATAAAATCACCGTTTGTACGAATTTACCCTGTGCTCTATCGGGCGGAAATGATGCCGCAAATTATCTGAAAAAAAAGTTGGGTATAGATTTTAATCAGACAACAACCGATGGGAAATTTACCTTGAAAGAAGGTGAATGCATGGGGGCTTGTGGGGATGCGCCGGTAATGTTGGTCAATAATCGACGCATGTTCAGTTTCATGTCCAATGAAAAAATAGATGCAATGTTAGAGGATATGAAAAAATGAAAGAATATCCACTAACAATGTTAAATGGGGTTGATCCGAAAGATCCTAACAATTGGCGAATTAAAAGCTATGAAGCCCGGGAAGGCTACGCTGCGCTAAAAAAAATACTTCAAAAAAGAATTACACCGGAAGAAATCATCGAGGAGGTTAAGAAGTCTGCGCTGCGTGGACGAGGTGGTGCTGGATTTCCCACTGGCTTGAAATGGAGTTTTATGCCTAAGGATTATCAAGGAGATAAATACATCGTCTGTAACTCTGATGAAGGCGAACCTGGAACATTTAAAGATCGTGACATTCTTCGCTACAATCCTCACCTGCTAATAGAAGGTATGATCATTGCAGCTTATGCGATGGGTGCGAAAGCGGGCTATAATTATATCCATGGAGAAATTTGGGAAACCTACGAACGCATGGAGGAAGCAGTCGAAGAGGCACGCGCCGCAGGATATCTTGGTGAAAAAATACTCGGTACCGAATTTAGTTTCCAACTTTACAACCATCACGGTTATGGTGCCTATATTTGTGGTGAAGAAACTGCATTGCTTGAATCGATTGAAGGTAAGAAAGGGCAGCCGCGTTTCAAGCCGCCATTTCCGGCTAATTATGGTCTTTATGGAAAGCCAACAACGATCAATAACACAGAGACTTTTGCTTCTGTCCCGTGGATAATACGTAATGGGGGCGAGTCTTATTTGAATCTTGGCAGGCCAAATAATGGTGGAACCAAGATTTTTTCAGTTTCAGGTCATGTGAATAAGCCAGGGAATTATGAAATTCCTTTAGGCACGCCGTTTGCAGAGTTGCTGGAACTGGCTGGCGGCATGCGTGGAGGACGCAAACTGAAAGGCTGTATTCCGGGGGGATCATCCATGCCAGTTTTGCCTGGTGATATCATGATGCAAATTGATATGGACTATGATTCCATAGCCAAGGCAGGGTCCATGCTTGGCTCAGGTGCGGTCATTATTATGGATGAAACGACATGTATGGTCAGAGCATTAGAGCGTCTTTCTTATTTTTATTTTGAAGAGTCGTGCGGTCAATGCACGCCATGTCGGGAAGGTACCGGTTGGCTTTATCGTATTATTCATCGCATAGAACACGGAAAAGGACGCCAGGAGGATCTTGATTTGCTGGATGATATTGCAGACAACATTCAAGGTAGAACGATTTGTGCACTGGGTGATGCCGCTGCGATGCCGGTACGAGCAATGATTCAGCATTTTAGAGATGAATTTGCATACCATATTGAACACAAGAAATGTATGGTTTAGATGATATTATTCTGATCTACACGCATTAAGATGAACTGAAAATTATTTAGCAAGCACTTGCGTTTTTTAAATAACAAGAATTTTAGCTGATGGTCAATATTGAAATCGACGGTAAACAAGTCTCGGTACCGAAAGGCGGCACTATTATGGATGGCGCCAAAGAGATCGGGATCTATATTCCTCATTTTTGCTACCACAAAAAGTTATCTATAGCAGCAAACTGCCGCATGTGTCTGGTGCAGGTAGAAAAAGCGCCTAAACCGTTGCCGGCCTGCGCAACGCCTGTTATGGAAGGTATGAAGGTGTACACCCACTCTAAACAAGCTGTTACGGCGCAAAAAGGCGTAATGGAGTTTCTTTTGATAAATCACCCGCTGGATTGTCCAATTTGTGATCAGGGTGGGGAATGTCAATTACAGGATCTTGCCGTTGGATATGGTTCGAGCGGTTCCCGTTACCAGGAAGCCAAACGTGTCGTTGTCAATAAGAATCTGGGACCATTGATCTCAACCGATATGACGCGGTGTATTCATTGTACACGCTGCGTGAGATTCGGACAGGAGATTGCCGGAATTATGGAACTCGGTATGGCTGGACGTGGCGAGCATTCGGAAATTCTGTCTTTTGTCGGTAAAACAGTCGATTCCGAAATATCGGGTAATGTGATTGATCTTTGTCCTGTAGGTGCATTGGTGAGTAAGCCGTTCCGCTACTCCGCACGTACTTGGGAATTGTCACGCAGAAAATCAATCAGCCCGCATTGCGGGCTGGGTTCAAACCTGATTGTTCAGGTGAAGCATAACCGCGTAATGCGTGTTCTGCCGCGCGATAATGAGGAATTGAATGAGTGCTGGCTGTCGGATAAGGACCGGTTTTCTTATGAAGGACTGAATTCGGAAGACCGTCTGACCCAACCAATGATTAAACACGATGGACAGTGGCGGTCATGTACCTGGCAGGAAGCGCTGGAGTTTACTGCAAATAAACTTTTAGAGATCAAAGATCAATATGGTTCTGGAAGTCTCGGCGCATTAGGCTCGGCGCACTGTACTACCGAAGAATTGTTTTTGTTGCAGAAATTAATGCGAGGCCTCGGAAGCGGTAATGTAGATCATCGTCTACGTCAGTCGAATTTTACGACTGATCAATCGCTGTGTGGTGTGCCATGGCTGGGAACCCGCGTTGCAGCTATATCTGAACAGAAATCGATATTAATAATAGGCAGCACGTTGCGTAAGGATCATCCGCTCATTGCACAACGCATCAGACAGGCGGTAAAAAAAGGTACACAACTCAACGTAATCAATCCGTTTGATGATGATCTGCTGGTGAAACTAAACAACAAAGTGATAGTCGCGCCAGATGAGATAGTCAGAGCATTGGCTTCAGTCCTTAAATACGCGTTCGAGCAGAGAGAAGTGAACGCACCCGAATCATTGATTCCAATATTCGATTCGCTTCAGAGCGACATGGAAAGTGCTGCGTTGATAGCGAAAAGTTTGATAGATAATTCGCCGGCTGCGATCTACCTGGGGAATTTAGCTCAGCATCATCCGAGTTATGCACAGATTCACAGGCTTGCTCTCGCACTCGCAGAAATTACGGGTGCAAGTATCGGTATACTGGGTGAAGCGGCGAATAGTGTCGGTGCATATATAGCCGGTGCTATACCGGATTTATCGAGTTTGTCGACAACTGTCGGTCTCTATTCTGGAGAAGTAACTGGCTTAAATGCAGTGCAAATGTTAAGCGACGCTTCAGATCCTAAATGTCGCGCATTTGTTTTGTTGAATGTCGAACCTGAATTCGATACTTATGATCCGTACCAAGCGTTAAAAACGCTCCAGTCAGCGGATTTTGTTGTTTCTCTTACAGCCTATAAAGGTAATGTCGCGGATTATGCTGATGTCATGCTGCCTATCACGCCATTTACTGAAACATCAGGTACTTTTGTAAATACTGAGGGTCGTGTGCAAAGCTTTAATGGTGTAGTCGCGCCGTTAGGAGATGCACGGCCAGGATGGAAAGTGTTACGCGTCTTGGGCAGTATGTTAAAACTCAATGTATTTGATTTTGATACACCGGAAGCAGTGCGCGAAAAAGTGTTTCCGCAGGATATGAAAATCGACAAGTACTTGAATAATCGCCTTGCAGATATGAAAATCAATCTCGAATCGAAAGAAAGTTATGTAATTCAACGCATTGGTGAAGTCCCCATATATCAGACAGATACGATAGTTCGTCGTGCACAATCCTTACAGCAGACTAGAGATGGCATGTCGATATACGCGTGGATGCCAAAAAAACTGATGGAGCAACTGGGAATCAGCGCAGGTGATCAGGTCAAAGTGACACAGGCTGGGTCAGCCATACAGCTTGAAGCGGCCTGTGACGAGAAACTCCCGGATAATTGCGTACGCATACCATGCGCACATCCCAAAACATTCTCCCTCGGGGCGATGTTTGGAGAAATATCGGTAGAAAAACTGTGAAGTACGGAATTGGAATTAATTGATGGAATCGATACAACAATTATTTGAACAGTTTTTCGGCTTGGAATGGGGTTTCATGCTGTTCACGCTTGTGAAAAATCTGGTTTATATTATCGCTATCGCTGTACCATTGCTGCTCGGCGTTGCCTATCTGACTTTTGCCGAACGTAAGATTATAGCCTACATGCAGATACGGGTAGGACCGAACCGAGTTACTTTTTTTGGCATACCTTGGTTACGAGGCTGGGGGCAGCCAATTGCAGACGCGGTTAAGGCGTTGATGAAGGAAATAGTAATCCCTACGGGGGCGAACAAGTTCCTTTTTATTCTGGCGCCAATTCTGACAATCATGCCCGCATTGGCTGCTTGGGCAGTTGTGCCATTCTCCGCTGAGCTCGTGTTGGCGGATATCAATGCGGGATTGTTGTATATTCTGGCAATGACATCAATGGGTATTTATGGCGTGATCATAGCCGGTTGGGCATCAAATTCTAAATATGCGTTTTTAGGTGCGATGCGATCTGCGGCGCAGGTTGTCTCATATGAGCTCGCGATGGGTTTTGCTCTGGTGTGTGTTCTCATGATGTCTCAGAGTTTGAATCTGGGTGATATCGTGAACGGACAGCAGGGAGGCAGCATGCTGAATTGGTATTTGATTCCGTTGTTTCCCATGTTTCTGGTGTATTTTATCTCGGGTGTTGCAGAAACAAATCGTGCTCCGTTTGACGTTGCGGAAGGTGAGTCAGAAATCGTCGCCGGGTTCCATGTAGATTATTCCGGAATGGCATTTACTGTTTTTTTTCTGGCAGAATATGCCAACATGATACTGGTTGCCACGTTAACCGCGATCATGTTTCTAGGCGGATGGCTGCCGCCACTGGATATCGCGTTATTTAATATGGTGCCTGGATTTATATGGCTATTACTTAAAATCGCATTCCTTTTATTCTTTTTCCTCTGGTTTCGCGCGACATTCCCGAGGTACCGCTATGACCAGATTATGCGGTTAGGCTGGAAAGTGTTCATTCCGATTACGCTGATTTGGATTGTTGTATTAGGTCTGATCATGCAATTGCCTGAATCTGTAAGGAATGATTTTCCGTACAATCTATGGTTCTAAAAGAGTATGTATTATGAATCGAATTAAGAAATTTTTTAGTACTTTTCTATTACTTGAGTTATGGAAGGGGATGATGGTTACCGGGCGGTACATGTTCAAACCCAAAATAACCGTACATTATCCCGAAGAAAAAACACCGCAGTCCCCACGGTTCCGTGGATTGCACGCACTTCGGCGGTATCCTAACGGTGAAGAACGCTGTATAGCTTGCAAGTTGTGCGAAGCCGTATGTCCCGCAATGGCGATTACCATAGACTCCGAACAACGCGAGGATGGCACAAGAAGAACCACGCGTTATGATATCGATCTTGCCAAATGTATATTCTGTGGTTTTTGTGAAGAATCCTGTCCGGTCGATTCAATTGTTGAAACACGCATACTTGAATACCACGGTGAGAAAAGGGGTGATTTGATTTACACCAAAGAAATGCTACTTGCTATTGGTGATCGATACGAAGAACAAATTGCCAAAGATAGAGAAGCAGATGCGCAATATCGTTGATCCTTGCCGGTAAATACCAATGAATTTCCAGGATATAATTTTTTACGTTTTTTCGACAGTTCTCATTGTTTCAGCTTTAGGTGTCGTGACGTCCCGTAATCCAGTTTATTCCGCATTGCTGCTGGTTCTGTCATTTATCACCTGCGCCGGTTTGTGGCTTTTGCTGGAAGCGGAGTTTCTTGCTATAACGCTGGTGCTTGTCTATGTCGGCGCAGTTATGGTGCTGTTTTTATTCGTTGTGATGATGCTTGATATCAATCTGGCGCAATTACGAGAAGGCTTCTGGAGATGGTTTCCAGTCGGTGGGTTAATCGCATTAATCATTGTTGCTGAAATTACTCTGATTATGTCAGGTTCCTATTTTGGGCTTGAAGAAATGCCCGCGCCTGATCCCAAACCCGCTGATTATAGTAATACCAAAGAATTAGGACGTGTTCTTTATACGGAATATGTCTATGCATTCGAATTAGCGGCAGTACTCCTGCTCGTCGCAATGGTTGCGGCTATTGCGCTGACGCTGCGGCATCGTGAAGATAAGAAATCGCTTGATGTGGCCAGACAGGTTAGTGTAAGAAAAGAAGACAGATTGCGAATTGTTTCCATGGCTGCAGAGAAAAAAGAATAATTGCGTGTCGCATGAATTAATAAAAGAGGTGTAGAGCTTGGTATCGTTATCGCATTATTTGGTGTTAGGCGCGATTTTATTCGCTATTGGTATCGTTGGTATTTTTCTTAATCGGAAAAATCTTATTATCATACTGATGTCGATTGAACTCATGCTGCTGGCAGTCAATATAAACTTTGTTGCTTTTTCTCACTATCTTCAGGATATATCGGGGCAAATATTCGTATTTTTCATTTTAACCGTTGCCGCGGCAGAAGCGGCGATCGGTCTCGCAATCCTTGTCGTGCTGTTCCGTAATTTACGGACGATTAATGTTGATGACCTGGATAGATTAAAAGGTTAATTAATGTGCCGGTACATTTCGGCCTACAAAAATATATAACAGATATTAACAACTGATAGAGATGCAGACACTTTATTTACTGGTGCCGATCGCACCGTTAGTAGGCGCCATTGTTGCAGGATTATTTGGTCGCTATATCGGCACTACCTGGAGCCATCGAGTTACTATTTCACTGATTTTCGTTTCATTCATTGCTTCCTTGATTATTTTTAAAGATGTTCTGGGCGGAAATATTTTTAACGGATCAGTTTATACATGGCTTGTAACGGGTGATACAAGCTTTGAAATCGGATTTCTGATTGATCAGCTTTCTGCGACCATGATGGTCGTCGTCAGTCTGGTTTCACTGATGGTGCATATCTATACCATCGGTTATATGCAGGGCGATCCAGGTTATCAGCGTTTCTTCAGTTACATATCCTTGTTCACATTTTCCATGATGATGCTGGTCATGTCGAACAACTTTTTACAACTGTTCTTTGGTTGGGAAGCCGTGGGACTGGTGTCTTACCTGTTGATTGGCTTCTGGTATACACGACCGACAGCCATTTATGCCAATCTCAAAGCCTTTCTGGTTAATCGAGTGGGGGATTTCGGTTTTTTGCTGGGCATCGCGCTGGTATTGATGTATTTCGGTTCGCTTGATTATGCATCTGTATTTTCTCAGGCGCCTGAAGTTGCTGAACAAACCATAGAATTAATACCCGGCTCACCATGGATGTTGATGACCGTAATCTGTATTTTATTGTTTATTGGTGCAATGGGTAAGTCGGCTCAGTTTCCGTTGCATGTCTGGCTGCCGGATTCAATGGAAGGTCCGACACCGATTTCAGCCCTGATACATGCCGCAACAATGGTCACCGCCGGTATTTTTATGGTGGCGCGCATGTCACCATTATTTGAACTGTCCGATGTCGCGCTTTCAACGATACTCGTTATCGGCGGCATCACAACGCTATTCATGGCGCTGGTTGCTGTCGTGCAAACTGACATCAAGCGTGTCGTCGCGTATTCAACTTTGTCGCAACTCGGTTACATGACGGTAGCACTCGGTGCTTCTGCCTATTCCGCCGCTATTTTCCATTTGATGACGCATGCATTCTTCAAAGCCGTACTGTTCTTGGGTGCCGGTTCGGTCATTATTGCCATGCACCATGAGCAAAACATGGAAAAAATGGGTGGATTGAAGAAATATATGCCTATAACCTACTGGACAATGTTTATCGCTGCACTGGCCAGCGCAGGCGTTCCCGGTTTTTCCGGATTCTTTTCCAAAGATGCGATTATAGAAGCCGTCGGACTGGCGGATATTCCTTTTGTGAATTTTGCCTATTTCTGTGTTCTGGCGACAGTATTTGTAACAGCATTGTATACATTCAGATTGCTGTTTATGACATTTCATGGACAACCGCGCATGGACGAGCATACAAGGTCGCACTTACATGAGTCGCCTTGGGTAGTTACATTACCTCTGGTCATTTTGGCGATACCTACTGTCGGTGCAGGTTGGTTTATCGGTCCGATCGTATTTGGCGATTACTTCAATAATGTCATACATGTGTTGCCGGAGCATGCCGCGATTGAAAAGCTTGGCGCGGAATTCACCGGGGTTGGCGGGATGATGATACACGCATTGTCAACAGTGCCATTCTGGCTTTCTTTGGCAGGCATTTTTACTGCCTGGTATCTCTATACGGTGAAAACGGATATTCCCGCCAAGATCAAATCCATCTTTGCACCCATCTATACAGTCCTGGACAGGAAATACTATATCGATGAATTGTATTCGTGGCTGTTTGCCGGTGGAACCAGAAAACTTGGGACGATATTATGGAAGTTTGGCGATATCAAATTGATCGATGGTTTGATCGTCAACGGGACAGCGCGTTTTGTGGGATGGTTTGCTACAGTGGTTAAACGATTCCAGACTGGATATATCTATCACTACGCATTTACGATGATCGTAGGCATTTTTGCAATCCTTACCTTATGGCTCTACTGAGAATTATCCGCCGCACTTTACCGCATCAATCTTTTACGCGTAACAAATAAACTCTAACAATTAGATCGGATTAAGCATGTTGTTTGGAATTCCACTTTTAAGTTTGATTATCTGGCTGCCAATAGTGTTTGGTATAGTCGTTTTTGCTACTGGTGGAGATCGCAATGCACAGCTTGCACGCTGGGTAGCATTAGCAGGATCAATATTGGGTTTTCTGGTGGCAATCCCGTTATATACCGGATTTGATCCTTCAACCAGTGCAATGCAGTTTGTCGAAGAGCACACATGGTTCGAACGTTTTAATGTTAACTATCATCTCGGTGTGGATGGTATTTCCATGCCGCTGATTCTATTGAACTGCTTTATTACACCTTTTGTGGTTATTGCAGGCTGGCAGGTCATTCAAGAGCGCGTATCGCAGTATATGGGCGCATTCATGATGATGTCCGGAATAGTCAATGGTGTTTTCGCCGCATTGGATGCCGTTCTTTTTTATGTATTCTGGGAAGCATCATTGATACCGATGTTTCTGATTATTGGCATTTGGGGTGGACCCAACAGAGTGTATGCAGCGATTAAATTTTTCCTGTATACATTGATGGGCTCGCTCTTAATGTTAATCGCATTCATTTATCTGTATCAATCGTCAGGGGGCAGTTTTTCCATAGCCGATTATCATCAGTTGCCTATTCCGCTTAATGCGCAGATACTGATTTTTATCGCATTCCTTCTCGCGTTTGCAGTCAAGGTGCCAATGTGGCCAGTACATACATGGCTGCCAGATGCGCACGTTGAAGCACCTACCGGTGGTTCAGTAGTTCTGGCCGCGATTATGCTTAAGCTGGGCGGATATGGCTTTCTGCGCTTTTCACTGCCGATTACGCCGGATGCGAGTCACTATCTCGCGGAGATGATGATTGTGTTGTCCCTGATAGCCGTTGTATATATCGGTCTGATCGCACTCATGCAGGCGGATATGAAGAAGTTAATCGCTTATTCTTCTGTTGCACATATGGGATTTGTCACACTGGGATTCTTTTTGTTCAATGCCTATGGCATAGAGGGCGCCATGGTTCAGATGATTTCGCACGGCTTCATATCCGGTGCCATGTTTCTCTGTGTAGGTGTGTTATATGACAGACTGCATTCACGCCAGATTGCCGACTATGGCGGTGTAGTCAACAAAATGCCTGTTTTTGCGGCTTTTTTTATGTTGTTTGCGATGGCCAACGCGGGATTACCCGGTACCAGCGGCTTTGTGGGTGAGTTTATGGTGATCATGGGTGCTGTTAAGATCAATTTTTGGTACGCATTTCTGGCGGCCACAACGTTGATTTTTGGTGCAGCTTATACGCTGTGGATGTATAAGCGCGTCATTTTTGGGGCTATAGCCAGTCCTGCAGTTGAAGAATTACAGGATATTTCAAAGCGTGAATTTATGATATTGGCTATTTTAGCGCTCGCAGTATTGTGGTTGGGCGTTTATCCATTCCCGTTGACTGAAGTGATGCATGCGACTGTCGATAACTTGCTCGAGCACGTTGCTAACAGCAAGTTGTAAAGCAATTCCAGAATAATAATTTCTCGATATGAGGATGAACGATTAATGAATTTTTTATCCCCCGATTTTTCACCGGCCTACTCTGAAATTTTTATACTTTTGATGGTATGTCTGGTTATGCTGGTCGATCTGGCGGCAGGTGAAAAAAGACGCTACATAACCTATGGATTGACGCAGGTGGCATTGATTGGGTGTGCTTTTTTAACTTTTGTTACCTTTTCTGAAGAAGCAACATTGACTTTCTCGGGTATGTTTGTTGACGACGCCATGGCGGATATTCTTAAGCTGATGGTGTTTGCGACAGTCGTGGCCGTGTTGATTTATTCTCATACCTATGTACGGGATCGCGGCATCTTGACCGGAGAATTTTTTTGTTTGGTGCTGTTTGCGACGCTCGGTATGATGGTCATGATATCTGCCAGTCACTTTCTGACACTGTATATCGGGTTGGAGCTGTTGTCGTTGTCATTATATGCGCTGGTTGCATTGCGTCGGGATTCACTGATGGCAACCGAGGCGGCAATGAAGTTTTTTGTGTTGGGTGCATTGGCTTCCGGTTTTCTGCTGTACGGCATGTCCATGGTTTATGGTGCAACCGGTTCGCTTCATGTACATAAAGTAGCTGAGGCCATCACGGGCGGTGTAGGCAACCATGAGGTGCTTGTCGTCGGTTTGGTATTTATTGTCGCCGGGATAGCGTTTAAGCTCAGTGCAGCACCATTTCATATGTGGGCGCCGGATGTCTATCAAGGCGCGCCTACCGCGATTACACTATTTATTAGCTCCGCGCCTAAACTGGCCGCTTTTGCATTCGTGATGCGCCTGTTGATTGATGGATTAGGCGATCTGGTCGCCGACTGGCAAGGCATGCTTGTCATACTGGCAGTATTATCTCTGGCGGTAGGCAATATCGCAGCGATCGCGCAAACCAACATTAAACGCATGTTGGCCTACTCGACCATATCGCATATGGGATTCGTGATCCTCGGTTTTATCAGCGCCGACTGGAATGGCTACAGCTCTGCGCTGTTTTATGTAATTACCTATGTGCTGATGACGCTCGGTATTTTTGCTTTGATCATGATTTTATGCCGCAATGGCTTTGAAGCTGAAGAGATCAGTGATTTTAAGGGATTGAGCAAAAGAAACGCATGGTATGCTTTTCTGACCATGATACTGATGTTTTCCTTGGCCGGCATACCGCCGATGGTTGGATTTTACGCAAAACTGGCCGTATTGCAGGCTGTTGTTAACGCTGGATTTGTATGGATTGCAGTTGCTGCGGTGATATTCTCGCTAATCGGTGCTTTCTATTATCTAAGAATTGTCAAATTAATGTATTTTGACGCGCCCGAGACAGATGAACTCATTACGGTTAGAAGTGACGTCAAACTGTTGATCAGTGTTAATGGTCTGGCGGTTTTATTGTTGGGCATATTTCCCCAGTCACTCATGGGCCTAAGTCTTTACGCGATTCAAAACTCAATGTAAAACACAACAAATCTGCAAAAAACATGCTTGTTTTTTGCAGATTTGAATCCTCATAATCAGAAAGCCGAAAACCCGAAATGGCATTGATAAGCTTACTGATAATCTTGAAAATGTTTTCTTAACTATCTGCCACTGTCATTTTTTTGTTGATCTTCACGTATCAACAGATTGTCCGTATTGAGTTTCTGAAATTTATCCCCAAATTATCCATTTGTTAAATTTAAGGAGAGAACCGTGCAAGCTGATACAAAAAAAGAACACTTAAGCTTCCAGACTGAGGCTAAGCAGCTGTTAAAGCTGATGATTCATTCCTTATACAGCAATAAGGAAATTTTTCTGCGCGAACTGATTTCCAATGCATCAGACGCTGCCGATAAATTGCGTTTCGAAGGTCTTGCCGACGCTGCTTTATTTGAAGATGATCCTGACCTGAAAATCAGAATCAGCTACGACAGTGAAGCTAGAACGATCACTGTCGCGGATAATGGCATTGGCATGTCAAGACAGGAAGTCATAGATCATATCGGTACGATCGCAAAGTCGGGTACGCGCGAATTTTTTAACTCACTGACTGGAGATCAAGCGAAAGATGCACATCTCATCGGGCAATTTGGTGTCGGTTTTTATTCTGCTTTTATTGTCGCCGACAAAGTCACGCTGATTACCCGTCGGGCTGGACTGACTGCGGAGCATGGCGTCTGTTGGGAATCCAGCGGTGAAGGTGACTATACACTGGAAACGGTCACAAAGGAATCACGCGGCACGGACATTATTCTGTATTTGCGCGAAGAAGAAAACGATCTTCTCAATGGTTACCGCTTGCGTAATATCATTCGTAAATACTCGGATCACATCACGTTACCTATTCTGATGAGAAAGGAAGAATGGTCCGACGAAGAAAAGAAAAACAAAATTACAGATGAAGATGAGACCATCAATCAGGCGAATGCGTTGTGGGCGCGCCCAAAAAATGAAATAACCGAAGAACAATATCACGAATTCTACAAACACGTCGCGCATGATTATGAACCGCCGCTAACGTATGTTCATGCGCGTGTCGAAGGCCGCCAGGAATATACGCAGCTGCTTTACATTCCTTCACGCGCGCCTTTCGATCTGTTTGATCGCGAGCACCGCCACGGCATCAAGCTTTATGTGCAGCGCGTATTTATCATGGACGATACTGAAAAACTGATGCCCAGTTATCTTCGTTTTGTGCGTGGTGTGATTGATTCAAACAGTCTGCCACTGAATGTTTCACGGGAAATTTTGCAGGAGTCGAAGGATATCGACACAATCCGGTCAGGTTCGATCAAGAAGGTTCTAGGGTTGATCGAGGATATTGCCAAGGATGATTCTGATTCCGGTAAAGAAAAATTCAAGACCTTTTACAAAGAATTCGGTCAGGTACTCAAGGAAGGAGTGGGCGAAGACTTTGCCAATCGCGAACGCATCGCCAGATTGCTGCGCTTTATCACCACAACCAGTGATACCGATGAACCCACTGTCTCGCTTGCCGATTACATCAACCGCATGAAAGAAGGCCAGGAGAAAATTTATTTCATTACGGCCGACAACCTCAAAGCAGCAAGAAGCAGTCCACACCTCGAGGTTTTTCGTAAAAAAGGCATCGAAGTTCTGTTGCTCGCAGATCGAGTTGATGAATGGCTGGTCAGCCACTTGACGGAATTTGAAGGAAAGTCATTGCAATCTGTTGCGAAAGGTGGTCTGGATCTGGGTAATCTTGAAGACGAAGCGGAAAAGGAAGCGCATCAAAAAGAAAGCACCGAGCATCAGGATCTGATTGATAAAATGAAAGAAACACTTGCCGACAAAGTAAAGGATGTACGCGTGACATTGCGATTGACCGAGTCGCCGGCCTGTCTGGTTGCAGATACCTACGATATGAGCGGAAATCTGGAGCGCCTGTTGAAACAGGCGGGGCAGAAAGTCACACCAACCAAACCGATTCTGGAAATCAATCCCCATCACCCGATGGTGCAGCGTTTGAAAACTGAAGAGACGCATTTTGAAGACTGGAGTCATATTCTGTTTGATCAGGCACTGCTGGCTGAAGGTGGCCACCCGGAAGATCCCGCGGCATTTGTTAAACGATTGAACGAATTATTGTTGTCCGTTCCGCTGGTTAAACAATAATTCCGATTCCACATTGGCTGAATTTTAGTCGCGCCGCTTCCATACAAATTAACGTGTGGGAGCGGTTTTTGTTTCCACGTCGGCGCTAAAGATTCCTGGTTTTTATAGTCGCATTTTCGTATTATTATCGCTTTAGTGTTTTTTTATATGGTGCGCTGATGACTAGAGTCCATATTCCTGCTGACTCGGTAACACTGGAAGGTGAATTGTTTTTACCATCCCCGGGACGCGGCATTGTAGTGTTTGCGCATGGCAGCGGCAGCAGTCGGTTAAGTTCTCGTAATCTGTTTGTCGCTGAGGTTCTGCAACGTAATGGCATTGGTACACTCTTATTCGATCTGTTGACGCGTGAAGAAGACTTGGATTACACCTTGCGATTCGATATCAGTTTGCTAACGCGGCGTTTGCTCGCTGCCACGCACTGGCTGCAGAAGAAACCGGAAGTTTCGGAAGCGCCTCTGGGTTATTTCGGCGCCAGTACGGGAGCGGCTGCCGCGTTACAGGCGGCGGCAAAACAGGGTAAGAAAATTGCCGCTGTGGTGTCGCGCGGTGGCAGACCAGATCTGGCTGGCAATGCGGTATTGCGTCAAGTTACTGCACCTACGCTGTTGATTGTCGGTGGCGCGGATTATGGTGTTATCGAATTGAATCAGCAGGCATTTGCCATACTGCACTGCACTAAAGCGCTTACTCTGGTACCCGATGCAACACATTTGTTCGAAGAAGCCGGCACGCTGGAGAAAGTCGCCCAGCATGCAGTTGACTGGTTTCTAGAGTATTTGAAATAGCAATTTAGTCCATATGGCATTAAATCTAAGGATTTTCACCTATGCGTGCTGTTTTTCTTGATTTTGCTTCTGTTACTCGTGGTGATATGGATTGTACGGCGCTTGAACAGGCTGTTTCGCCCTGGCAATATTATGACGAAACGGATGCTGATCAGGTATTGGAGCGTATCCAGGACGCGGAAGTGGTGGTCTGCAATAAATTTTCATTAAACCGCGAAATCATCGCTGCGACGCGGCGGTTGAAATTAATTTGCATAGCGGCGACCGGCTACAATAATATTGACCTCAAAGCAGCTGCCGAGCGTGGAATTCCGGTGTGTAATGTGCGCGGCTACGCAACGCCGTCGGTCGTGCAACATGTCTTTATGCTGATGCTGAATCTGACATGCCGTTTCGAGAATTACCGGCAATTGGTCAAGCAAGGCCGTTGGCAGGCCAGTCGACACTTCTGTCCACTGGACTTCGGTATTGAGGAATTATCGGGTAAGGTGTTAGGTATTATCGGTTATGGCGAGCTTGGAAAAGCCGTTGCCGATGTGGCCAGAGCGTTCGGGATGCGTGTTTGCATTGCAGAGCATAAAGGATTGCCATCGGCACGGACAGGACGAATGCCGTTTGATGATGTTCTTCGGCAATCTGACTTTGTTTCCTTGCACTGTCCGCTGCTGGAAGAAACGCATGGCATGATCGGCCAAAGAGAATTCGAATTAATGCGTCCAACAGCCTATCTGATCAATACTGCGCGTGGCGCAATCGTCAATGAAGCCGATTTGTTGCAAGCCTTGTCCAGTGGCCGGATAGCCGGCGCGGGCTTGGATGTTTTGCAGAAAGAGCCGCCGGATCATGAAAACTTGTTACTTCGATACCCGCATGCCAATTTGATTATTACGCCGCATGTCGCTTGGGCCAGCAGAGAATCCCGCCAACGCTTGCTGGATCAGATTGCTGGTAATATTCACAATTTTTATCACGGCAAACCGTTCAATCAGATCCCGTAAATATTTGTTACAGAATATTTACAGCATTATCACCAACACGTTGACTCAACGCGAATCAAGATAGGTTTCGACTGCTTTAAGCGCTTTGTCAAACTGAATGAGCAAACTGTCAAGCGTGTCTCTGTCGTTATTCTTGCCGGCTTGCTCCATTTCGGCGCAAATATCGCCGAGTTTTAGTGCACCAACCGAACGTGATGACGATTTAAGCTTATGCGCAATTAAGCCAGCAGTCGTCAATTGATTATTCTGCAATGCCGTTCGCAATTCTGCGGCCGTTTGCGTTGCGCTGAGCCGGTAATCGTGCAGCATGTCTTTGATGATTTCCGGATCATTGCCCACAAATTCTTCGAGAATATGCACATTTACGGGCGCTTCATCTGTTTGATCAATCGTCTCCGCAGGGAGTGAGACCGAGGATGTATCCACTGTTTTTTGCTTGGGGCGTACCTTTTCCTCTGAGTCCGGTTGGTTTTGCGTCATGTATTTTTCCAGCATCAGATGCAGATCCTCAAGCTGAACCGGCTTGCTGAGATAATCATCCATGCCGGCACTCAGACAGTGTTCCCGTTCACCTTTAAGTGCGTTGGCGGTTAGCGCGACAATAGGAATATGGCAATTTTCCGATTCAAGCTCACGAATGTTTTTCGTCAATTCAAAACCATCGATTTCCGGCATATGCAGATCTGTCAATACCAGTGCATACTTGCAGTTCTGCCAGCGTCCTAACGCTTCACGTCCGTCATTGGCGATATCGGCGGCATAACCGAGCAGGGTCAGTTGCTGCCGGATGACTTTCTGATTGATTTCATTATCTTCCGCGACCAGAATCAGCTTACCCTGCTGCAAAGCTTCTTCACGTGATAGGGCTGGTGGTCTTGTTGCATGGATATCAGGCGGCGTCATTTTAGTTTCTTCCGGGTCGACTCTTCCGGCCGCCAGCGCCATTGCTCTCAGTAAGGATTGACGGTACATTACGTCGCCGTCCAGTGTGACAATATCAATATCTTCGACGCGCGCCTGTTTGCGACGGCCGCGCTTAATGATAATAAAATGAGGTTCCAGACGCGCGCCGAGTACTTCAGATCGCTCGCTGAAAGCCACACGCAACTCCGCTATGGGTGGTTCCTGATTTCCGGCGTCAATAACGATCAGCCATAAACCGGCTTTCAGTTTTTTTATGTAGTGCAGGGCTGTAATTAGATCAGGAATTCGTTCAACCGATGCTCCCGCGCTTTTCAAATAAACCGCGAGATCATTACCTAATCCGTCATGATTGCCGAAAATCAGACAACACAGACCTGACAGTTCTGTTGCCTTGTACCTGGCTTCCACGGTATCGGGCAAAGGTTTGAAAGGCATTTGAATAACAAATGTGGAGCCACGGGCAGGCTGGCTTTGTACGGTGATTTCCGCATCCATCAATTCCGCCAGATGATGCGAGATGGCCAATCCGAGGCCGGTTCCACCAAAACGGCGCGTGGTTGACGGGTCTCCCTGGGAAAAGGACTGAAAGAGTTTGTCCAGTGTTTCCTTATCCATACCAATACCGTTGTCGGTGACTTGAAAAGTGACGACGATTTGATCCGCTTCGGATTCGGTCAGTATGACCCGCACCGAGACTTTGCCCGGTTTTTCCTGCTTGCTGGAAAATTTGATGGCGTTGTTGATAATGTTCACCAGTACCTGTCGGATGCGTAACGGATCGCCCAATACGTTTTCAGGAATGGATGGGTCAATAAACAAAGTCAATTCAACATTTTTGCTCTGCGCGAGATGCGCAAGCATACCGCAGGCATTCTCGACGACGCTGCCCAGGGGCATAGGAATCTTTTCGATTTCCAGTTTTCCGGCTTCAATCTTGGAAAAATCCAGAATGTCTTCAATAATAGCCAGCAGAGCATATGCCGAATCGCGTATCAGATTCGCCATTTCCATCTGATAGCCGCTTAGACTGGTCTGCCGGAGTACGTCTATCATGCCGATGACGCCATTCATCGGCGTGCGGATTTCATGGCTCATCGCGGCCAGAAATGAGGACTTCGCTTTGTTTGCGGCTTCCGCGTCATTTCTGGCCTGCTCCAGATCTTTCATGATACGCACATGCTCCCGCATATCGCGCATGACGCCGGTAAAATGCCGTTCTTCGCCGACAAGGTATTCGCTGACAGCCAGATATACCGGGATAAGTTCACCGTTTTTATGCACGGCTTCCACTTCGCGACCTTGTCCTATGCCATGCGAACCTTTGAGATAAGGGCGTCCGACATACTGCTGGCCATGCCCTGTTTTACAATACCGCTCCATATAATATACATGCTGCGAGCGATCAGGTTCCGGCACCAGAATGGCAATGTTTTTTCCAATAACTTCCTCAGGCGTATAACCGAACAGTTTTTCCATCACCGGGTTTGCGGAAAGAATGACGCCAATCTGATCGGTTGTCACTACGCAGTCAACCATATGTTCTACAACAGAACGTGTTTCTTCTTCCTTGATGGCCAGCGCTGCATTGGCATGTTGTAAATCAGCAGTACGGGCTGTCACCCGTTGTTCCAGTTCCTGATTGAGCTGGCGTAAATTCTGCTCCGCGTTTCTGCGTTCCTGATTGCTCGCATTCAGGCGTTCGATCATGATATTGAATGTGTGCCCCAGCTGTCGCATTTCATTCCAGCCGGCGATCGAAACACGCTGATGAAGATTGCCTGCGGCAATTTCCAGTGCACCGCGGTTCAGTTGCTTCAGTGGTACGACAACGCGCCGGTTAAACAGAAAAGCGCCGAAAATAACGCCCAGCAGAGTAACGCCCAGAATGATCAGACTATAGCGTTTAATCTGAATGACATTGGCAAACGCTTCCTTGACATCCTTTTTGACAACAATGCCCCAGTTCACTCTGGGCAGGTAGCGCCAGACAGCGACAACTTCATTATCGTGAAAATCCTGCATAATGGCTCCGCCGGATTTTCCGGAAAGCGCATTGCTCAACGCGGTTGAGTAAGGTTTATTCAGCGCGATTTTACGTTTCAACGCGGCATCAGGGTCTGTGTTTAACGGCGCCATGATCAGCGCTGTATTCTTGTCTTCTAATCGTGCGACCACGGTTTCACCGGTTTCACCCAAGCCGGTGTTATTGGACAGCACTTCGAACACATGTTCGCTGTAAAATTGCAATGCCAGTACGCCGACTACCTGTTTGTCAATGATAACGGGCAAGCCGATAAATGCAGCGATGGCGCCATAGGAGGGGCCATAAAATTCAAAATCCGAGATTGAACTTTCGCGATGCTCTAACGCATGACGCATGACCTGACTCAAACCGGTATGACTGTAACGGCCGGTGAACAGATTGGTGGCAAAATCGGATTCGTGGGCTTGCGTGTAAACAATATCGCCTTTTACCGAAATCAGGAAGATATCGTAGTAACTGGCGTCCGTGACAAAGCGCCCAAAATGATCACGGTATTGTGCATCGAGTTGGCGGTAGACTTCCGAATCAACGCCATGTGTTTCAAATACCTTGGGAAACTGAAGCATGGCTTCGCGTGTTGCGGATGTATCATTCAGTAAGTGAGCATCGAGCAGGCGCTCTTTAAGATAGGTTTCAATTTGCTCGACTTTTTTATCTGCAATCGCGGATAAGTTTTCGATGACTGTTTTTTCTATCTCGTTTTCAAAGGTATGCAGAAAGCTGTTGCCAATGAGTACGATTGGCAATAAGGAAACCAGCGTAAACCAGACGGCGAAACGTTGCGTGAGCGAAGTAAATTTCATTTGCATTCCCTCGCGATCATAGCGACTGTGATACAGTGATTAGCTTGTGAATAATCCTTTTTTGCAAACAGGATTTGTTGCTGATGCTAATCATAGTAGCAGATATCGCGGTGGCTTGTCCGTGGTAAAATTTTTCAAC
>JADZAR010000160.1 GCA_020852475.1 Nitrosomonas sp. | reverse complement strand
TTGAAGACTGACGGCTGGGATGACTGGGATGGGGCAGGCGACGAAGATGATGAAGACGACGAAGATGATGAAGACGACGATGATTAAGTCTTTTTATTCTCACTGCTAAAGTAGTTTTCGGTGAAATTAATGAGAAATCATAATTTAGCTGTATAGTTCGCAACCCGCATAGACTTAGTTTGTGCGGGTTGTTTTATTTCGATCAACACATTTTTTTGTAAAAATTCATGCTGAAAGACCTTTGCAGATTCCTGTTTTATGAAGCTATAAAATAATAAAAACAATGGATCATGAATCATAAAAAGGGCTTTTGCAAAAATCCCAATGAGAAAAGTCTCAATGAAGTATCTAATTCATTGTTTTTATTATTCTGGGTTTTATAGAATAGAGTTTTGTGAAGGTATTTTTAAAATATTTACAGACTTATTTCTACAGAAAAGAAAAGTCTAGGAGTTCTATAGATGTTATTTGAACAGCTCGGATTATCCGCCGAGCTTTTAAAAGCGGTTTCAGATTCGGGGTATAAACAACCCACACTCATACAAAGTAAGGCGATTCCTGTTATTCTGGAAGGCAAGGATGTGATGGGCGCAGCTCAAACCGGCACTGGAAAAACAGCCGGTTTTACTCTTCCATTACTTCGTCGACTTGAAGTTTATGCGAATAGCAGCATGTCACCTGCAAAGCATCCGCTGCGGGCACTAATTCTTGTGCCTACCCGAGAATTGGCTATGCAAGTTCATGAGAGTGTCAAAAATTACAGCAAATATATGGCATTGAAATCGTCGCTTGTATTTGGAGGCGTCAATATGGAGTCTCAGACTGTGATTCTGCGCAGCGGTGTCGAGATATTGGTCGCTACACCAGGCCGATTGCTGGATCATATTCAGCAGAAAAATGTGATGCTATCTAGTGTTGAAATTTTTGTGCTGGATGAGGCTGATCGCATGTTAGATATGGGATTCTTACCGGATATAACCAAAATTCTTAATTTACTGCCGACGAATCGTCAGAATCTTATGTTCTCAGCAACTTTTTCTGATGACATTAAAAGACTCGCAAAGCAATTTCTGAAGAGTCCAATTTTAATAGAGGCGGCTAAGCAAAATGCGGTTAGTGATTTAATAACACATTCAGTTTATACTGTTGAAGCAGCACAAAAAACAAATGCATTGATTCACTTGATTAAACATCAGAAACTAGATCAGGTACTAATATTTACAAAAAAGAAATCTGATTCTGATCGATTAACAAATCAATTGCTCAAGGCTGATATTACAGCCTCTTCGATACACGGCGACAAGAACCAACAGCAGCGATGCCAAGCTTTAAGTGATTTTAAGCAAGGAACTATCCGGGCACTTGTGGCTACTGACGTGGCTGCAAGAGGTCTCGATATTGCTGAATTATCTTGTGTTATTAATTATGAATTACCGAATAATTCAGAGGATTATGTTCACCGGATCGGCCGTACAGGTCGGGCTGGAATTAAAGGATATGCATTATCGCTAGTCAGTTCGGAAGAAAAAAATCGCTTGAAAGATATCGAAAAACTGATCCAGAAAAAAATCGAGATCAAATCATTACTTCTTAATGATACTTCGTTACCGCGGGTTAATAATCCTCAAGAGAAAAAAATCACTACTAAGTTGGACAAAAACGATAGCTCACAGAAAGAGCGCAAGTGTGCTTTGATAGCCCAGCCTTCAAGTGCGGAAGTGATATTTTTTAACGGAGAATATTCTACCCGCAAAAATACTCAAGCCATTGCCGATCATGATCCATTGTTCACACAACCCTATGTATCCAGCAAGACGGAAGTTAGATCCACATTAAAATCAAGAAATACATCTTTAGAATGTAAAGAGAAAAAATTTCCTTTTAAAGCCTTACCCGCCTTATTTTTTCCGTTCGTTAAGCGTAGTGAATGTGTGAATAAATCATAGATCTTGAATTGCTTTATGGAAGTAAGATTGCAAATTAGTTGAAAAAAACGCATTCTGGAAATCTGACTAAAGGTGTATCACCGCGCGAAGTATGGTCATGGGCGTTGTTTGATTTCGCCAATTCAGGCTATACCACTGTTGTTATTACCGCAATCTTTAATGCATATTTTGTTTCGGTTGTCGCCAATAACGAAAGTTGGGCGACATTTGCATGGACAGCATCTCTGGCAGCTTCGTATGCGCTCATTATATTGACAGCTCCTTTAGTTGGCGCTTATGCCGATGCGTATGCTGTTAAAAAGCCATTGCTCGCAATCAGCACTTTTGGTTGCGTCGTATTTACTGCATTACTTTATTTCGTTGGAAAGGGCGATATAGGGTTGGCGGTAATACTTATCATTATTACGAATTATTTTTTTGGCAGTGGAGAGAATTTGATCGCTGCATTCCTGCCAGAGCTCGCAAAGAAGCAGGCGCTCGGAAAAGTCTCAGGGTGGGGCTGGGGATTAGGCTACTTAGGCGGTATTTTTTGTTTGGGGATTTGCTTTGTATATATTACATGGGCAAAAACGCTGAATCATGAACCTGATCAATATGTGCCTGTGGTTATGGTGATTACTGCTGTTATTTTTGCTGTCGCCAGTTTGCCCACATTCATTTATCTCAAAGAACGCGCGATCCCGCAACCCCATCTCTATGGTGATAAAGTAATCCAGGAATCTTTTCTTCGACTAAGAAGTACCATTGTGAATGTGCGGCAGTATCAGGATTTAGTGCGTTTCCTGATTTGTCTGGTATTTTATCAGGCTGGCATTCAGACAGTGATCGCATTAGCTGCAATCTATGCGCAGCAAGTGATGGGGTTTGATACGCAGGAAACGATTTTAATGATATTTCTGGTAAATTTCACGGCAGCGCTCGGTGCTTTTGCTTTTGGCTATATGCAAGATAAGTTGGGCCATCTTGTCACTATTGCAATAACACTGGCAGGATGGATTGTCATGATAATGATAGCCTGGCTTGCGGAAGATCGAACGACATTCTGGATAGCCGCTAATCTTGCGGGTTTATGTCTTGGCGCTTCTCAATCCGCAGGCCGCGCGCTGATAGGTTTATTCAGTCCAGTTTTTCGTCGTGCTGAATTCTTTGGGTTATGGGGTTTGGCCGTGAAACTTTCTTCCATTCTTGGTCCGCTTACCTATGGTTCAGTGAGCTGGATCACGAACGGGGATCATCGTCTGGCAATGCTGATAACGGGCAGTTATTTTATAATTGGTTTATTGATATTAACGCAGATTAAGATAGATCGAGGGCAGCAGGCGGCATTGCGTAATTGACAATATGTTCAATTCATTTTCCTGTAAGAATTTTAATAGCTAAGGAAAAAAGAGCTTTTGATTACTGAGAGCCTATCTGCATGTCAACATCTTTAACGCCATCAACCATCCAGGCAAGCATGTTTAAGCGCGTAATCTGATTTTGATTTGCAGCCGTTCCGGTTAATAGGACTTTACCTTGATCAACCTTGATTTCGATATTGGCGCCTTGTAATTCAGGGTCTGTATTAACCGCATACGCAATTCTTGCGTGAATTGTCGAATCATCATAGGCTATGCCTGATGGCGCTTCAATCCAGGATTCATGGGTTCTTTCAGCATAATTCTCGCATCCATTCAAGACTAACGGGGCGATGATTGCAATGATTGTTATTGTGTATCGGTTGAGCATAATATTTTCCTATGGTTTCTTCTTTATTTACCCTTGAAGTGTTTATTATTGTGCACTTTTTTTAGCCTATCATAACGTCAATGAATAATCATAAACAAGTCGTACCAGAAGTCCCAGCAAATTAACATCAAATAGAGAAAAATAGAGTGCGTGGATACAATGCATCATCGCAGGATTGAGTCTGGCTTATCATAAATCGGGATTTTTCTCGATTGTGATCTGGTGGTATTGTTGCGAGGATTCTTGGCGCAGCTATATTCCTGTGTTGGGGTAAGATCAGGGATTTGGCGCGATACGCGACCTTGCCGAAATTTCAATTCATCTATATTTCACTTATCTTATTTTTGATCGATTAGTGAGGTTCTTGTTGTATCCCGGTCTTAGCATTGAATGATTAATAAATGAGAAATCTCTATTAAACATCCAATGCCTGTTGCTGCTAAATAAAAAAGGGCTACAGTTTATTCAGTATCCCTTGGGCTTGTATCAAAATCGTCCCGGTCGTATGCAGATGGCGTTGGTTTATCCATCAAATGTCCATCCGGAGTCCGTCGAGGTTCACCACAAGCGCTTAAAGCAAAGACGGTAAAAAAAAGTATTAACAAAGAATATTTCATACTATATCTCCTCTTAAAAAATACACAATTTAAAAAAATCATAAGAAACCTATCCAAAAGAATAGATTTCCAGAAAACTACATATCGCAAGTTGACATTGATCAAAAGTGATCGGCATTTTTTATATTTTTACTTCAGTGATTTGATCGAATGTAATCGGACACAAACCTGATTTGCGAGATCATTGGCTAAACAGTCAAATTCAATGACTTCATGTTTTCGCATTATACTGCGTAACCAGGTTAATTGTCGCTTGGCAAGTTGCCGGGTTGCGGCAATGCCCATGTCGTGCAGATCTTTTAACGCAATTCTCTGGTTGAGATATAGGCATGCCTGCCGATAGCCGACACAACGCATGGAAGGCGAGTCAAAAGTAACGGGAAATTGTTCAAGAATCGATGCGACTTCATCGATCAGCCCTTGATCCAGCATAGCTTCAAAGCGGTCGGCAATGCGCAGATGGAGTTGACTGCGATCCGAAGGTTGCAAAGTCAGCAGATTAATTTGATAGGGAAGGTGGGAGTTTCTGGATGTTGCCTGTAATTTGGACATAGGCTGGTTTGTTAAAAGACACACTTCAAGGGCGCGCTGAATACGTTGAGAATCGGTCTGCTTAATGCGTTGTGCAATTTCGGGATCCAGTTTACGGAGTTTTTCATGCAGAGTGGGCCATCCCAGAGTTTGCGCTTCATTTTCAATTGACTGGCGCAATTGGTTATCAGCCGGAGGTAAATCCGAAAGTCCTTCCAGGAGCGCCTGAAAATAAAGCATGGTGCCACCTGCCAGCAACGGAATATTGCCTCGCCGGGAAATTGCCTGCATGATGGAAAGTGCATCTTCCCGAAATTGTGCCGCCGAATAGCTTTCTGTGGGATCAATGATACTAATCAGATGATGCGGGACGTCATTTAGTGCTTCCGGATCAGGCTTGGCTGTGCCAATGTTCATATGGCGATATACCT
>JADZAR010000159.1 GCA_020852475.1 Nitrosomonas sp. | reverse complement strand
GCTTACTCTTTTGACACATCAAGCGCTTTCATCCACGGTATAAACATGACCCGCATCAAAGCAAAGTCACAGCTTGCTGCGCAATTGACCAGGCTGTTGTCACGCTACCCCGCTATCAGGCTGGCGATATTGTTCGGTTCCCAGGCGAACCCTGAGCGGCAAAAACACTTTGGCAGCGATATCGATCTGGCGATCATGACCGATCGCCGGTAAGCGATTGCTTTAAGCGGCAATTGATCGAGACGATCAGCGCCGAATTTGGCTGTCCGGTAGACATTGTGAATGTCAATGAAGCGCCGGAGCCGATTCTTGGGGGGTTCTCAAAGGTCAGCGCCTGCTGGGCGACGACACGACCTACGCGCAGCTACTGACGCGCCACCTGCTGAATACCGCCGATTTTGTCCCGCTGCGAGAAAGAATACTGAAGGAAAGACGCGACCGATGGATACGGAGTACTGATCGAAAAGCATATACATTCATCAAGCGATTTCCCGAGGCAAGCACACTGCAATAGCCGGTCGATTTTTGCTGAATACATCATCGGAATTCCCAGCGTACGCCGGTATAAATACCGCGTGGCACGGCAGACGGTACTGTTGCGATAAAATCGGATTGCGCTTCACGGTGTTGTTGGCTGAAAAGATTCTGCCCAACCAGGAAAAATTCAATATTTTTTATGGGACGCCATGTCATATTGGCGTCCATGGTGACATAGCCCGGAATATTGTAAAACGATAGCGCGCTGACATAGCGCAGCCATAAATTAAATTGCAGTCTGTCGGACAAATCAAACAAAGAGCGCAGCGATACCTGATGATGGGGACTGGCCTTGCCGGCGCCGCCGGTAGAGGCGTCAATTTCCGCGAACGCGGGATTTGATCGGGTGTTGATCGTCAAATAACTGTAGTTGGCTTGCAATCGCCATTTTTCATGCGGCAGCCAGTCCATGGAAATCTCGGCGCCATAGGCATGCGCCGAACCGCTATTGTTGAAGAACAAAGGCAACATCAGATGATCCTGCTGCAAAACCGATAAAAACAAATCACGATGCATTCCTGAAGCTGGCTGGATCGCACCCGCTCCAAAATCCCTCAATCTATCGTAATCATTAAAAAAACCCGTGATATCCAGCGATGCCTGATTATTGAACTGATGACGGTAACCCAGTTCGTAGGCCAGCAAAGTCTCGGATTTAAACCGATTCGAACCGAAAACTACCGGCATGATGGGCAATGACGACCCCGTCATACCCGGTTGCGGAGGCAGAATACCCATACTGATCATGACATCCTGCTCTCCTCGCGCTGGCGTTCGTACTGCGCGGGACACGGAAGCCCACAGCGAGTTCCTGGAATCCGGTTTCCACATCAGACGGGCGTTGGGTTGCACCTCGATTCCGCTGAGATTGTTATAGTCGAGCCTGACGCCCAATGAAAATTTCAATTGATCGGGAAGCAGTTCTATCTCATCACGAACAAAACCACTGACAAAATAGTTCAATCGCGATTGTGGCGTGAAGGAGGTGATCAATGTATTCAGCGCCTGGGTATGAAACAGACGGTAATTCAATCCCCAACTGACATCATGCTTGTCGAGCACGGGAAACCGGTGCTGCAATTCGACATCAAAGCTTTCAACATGTCTGGCCTGCGGCGCGAGCTGATTCTGCACCCGGTCATAGTAGGTTTGAAACATCAAAGCTGATCGATCGGAGTATTTTCGATCCCAGCGCAACCGGATATTTCCGCCAAACTCTTTTCGCTGGATAATATCCAGACCGGTGGCTGATGCGCTAAAAGGCAGTAACGCATCACTGATGTCATTGACAAATATGTCGCCCTGCAGCGTCAGTTCGTCACGATCATGCGTATGATCAACCCTAAAACCGGCGCGGGCGGAACGCCAGTTGTCCTGGGCGCTGTTTCCTGACAGCGTTGTCGTATTGTCACGTTTAAAGCCTTTCGCGTAGACACGGAAGGCGGTGGATTCGCTGATTTTGCCGCCATAGCGCGCGCCGACAAAACCTTCCTCGAAACTGCCCCCGCCCGCGGTAACCAAAGCACCCTGGGTTTTGGCGGCATTTCTGGTCAAAATATTGATAACGCCGTTGACCGCGTTGACACCCCAGAGCGTTGCGCCGGGGCCGCGAACAATCTCGATACGTTCAATATCTTCCATGAACACGTCCTGCTGGCTCCAGATAACTCCGGAAGATAATGGCGTGTAAACGCTGCGGCCATCGATCAGCACCAGCAGCTTATTGGAAAAGCGCCCGTTGAAACCGCGAATGCTTACGGACCATTTGTCGGCGCCGATTCTGCCAACCTGTACGCCCGGTGCCATACGTAGCGCTTCAGGAATACTGGTTGCGCCGGAACGGCGTATATCATCACCGGTAATCACAAAAACCGCGGCAGGTGTTTCATCCAGCTTCTGTTTTCTTTTTGCAACACTGACGACTTCGATCGCCATCAGTTCTTCCAGATCCATATGAAACAAATTGCTGTCACGATTGATCGCGTTATTGGCTTCACTCCGGGTTTGTACCGTCATCCCGACGCAGAAAAACAATGCGAGCAATGCAAAAAAGACAGGGTTTACGGATGCCATACCAGCCATTTCATACTGAACAGAATCATTACCAATACCTGATTTTTCGCGAAGAATTAATTCTATGTATTGTAATGGCGCAAGACACCCCGGATAGTGTAAAAAAATCCATAATTCAATGGCTTTTCCTGATTTTCGGCAGGAACGTGATTGTACTCACCGCATTTCTGGACATTTCCCGGTTTCATTTTTGTCGGTATTTTTTACACTTGGCGAATTCAACTATGCAGTACAATCTTTGACGACTATTACCATACATAGCTGACAAATCACGCTGCCGGAATTTTCATTCTTCGAAGACGCCGAATTTCCGCTAGACCTGCAAGGAATTTCAATCAACCGACTGCTTGCCGGTATATTCTCAGGCATCGTTCGCGCGCCGTGGCATGATCCACTATTGGCGCTGGATAGTCGAATGTCCCCCAGTCATCCACCCAGGTCTGGATATAGTCGAGATGTTTGTCAAACTTCTCAATCTGCGTGGTTGGATTGAACATTCTGAAATAAGGCGCGGCATCGACACCACAACCCGCCACCCATTGCCAGTTCCCAATATTACTCGCCATGTCGTAGTCCAGCAGTTTCCGTGCAAAATAAGCTTCACCCCAACGCCAGTCGATCAGCAGATGTTTGCACAGGAAACTGGCGGTGATCATGCGAACACGGTTATGCATCAAACCCGTGGCGTTGAGCTGGCGCATGCCGGCATCAACCAGCGGATAACCCGTAGTCCCTTCACACCAGCGCACGAATTCCGATTGATCGTTGCGCCATTGAATGTGGTCGTACCGTGGCTTAAAGCTTTTATGCGCGGTATGTGGAAAATGCCACAGAATCTGACTGAAAAATTCCCGCCAGATCAATTCATTGCAGAAAGTATCGCTAATATTGAGTACCTGCTGAACAATCTGGCGAATGCTGACGGTACCAAAACGCAAATGCGGGGATAATCCTGAAGCAACAAGCCGAGCCGGAAAGTCCCTGTCCGTTGCGTAGCGTTGCAGCCTGTCCATGCTCAGCTGGTGCATGGGAACGGTGATCGACGATCGAACAAAACCCATATCAGCCAGTGAGATATTGGGAAAAGGCAGGCATGTCACCAATCCCGCTAATCGTTCAGCGCTTGGATACATTGCCAATGCGGCCTGATTCAGTAACCTCCGCCATTTACGCATATAGGGGGTATACACTGCGTAAGGATTGCTGTCGTCCTTGACGATTTCTTTTTTTTCAAACACCACATGGTCTTTGAAGCAATGAAATGCCACCGATCTTGCGCTTAGCCACCGATTCACGGCGTCATCGCGTTCACGTGCGTAAGGTTCATAGTCCTCGTTGGTGTAAACCGCGGCGACTGGATACGCGTGCAGGATTCGTTCGAAAACTGCCAATGGCTCCCCATGATACAGGGCAAGCGAACTGCCATATTTTGCTTCCAGCTCTGCGCGCAGCGTCTGCAGGGTATCAAAAATAAATGTGACGCGTGCATCGTCCTTCGGCAACTCAGTCAGAATGTTGGCATCAAAAATGAATACCGGTAAAACCCGGTGTCCCGATCCCAGTGCTTGCGCTAGTCCTGCATTGTCATGCAAGCGCAGATCACGGCGGAACCAAAAGATAATCACTGGTGTAGTCATTTGTGGATTAGCAGTGCGTTAAAAAGAATGCTCCGTGCTGTCGTTGCGGCGCTGAAAATCCATATTCCATAACAATATTTCGCTTCGATCAAGATTGAACCTGAAATCACTTTGTACTGTTCACATGATCCGGCCTGGCATCATCCGCGCGATCACCTTTAACCCCCCTGAATCCACCCGAAATACGATAATACACACGCCTGAGCGGAACGGCATTGCGCGTGACGACGCGACTCATGATTTCACCGGGGGCGATGAGCATCTGCTTGAGGTTGTCGCCTTCGCGGATGTGATCGAGGTGGTCCGGTTTCATGGCGATCTGGATAATCGGCCGTGTTGTCGGCGGTTGTGCGGGAAGCCAGTAATCGTACATAACGCCGGTATCGCCGAACAGATTGCGCGAACGGATATCCAGACTCCGGTGCGCATGATTGTAAAAATACAGCGAACTGGCAATCGACCATTTACTCATTCCGGCAATGATGGGTTCCTGTCCTGTCTGCTGGCGAACTTCATCGGCGATTTGCTGCACAACGGCCGTGGTTTCGCGCCAGAAGTAATGTTGCGTGAACATTACATAGGGGATGGCGGGGATGCCCAGTACAAGATAATGCAGTGTAAAAGCGTAGCCCAGCAAGCAGGCGATTAGGGTGGGCGGCCATGATTTTCTCAGCCACCGCGCGAATCTGCCGGGCGTATTGGCGTCAATCAGCCAGGCGATCGCGGGCAGCGCAGCGAGCCAGACCGGGCCATTCCAGTGAAATTTGGGATGATCGAACACGCTGAAAACAAGAAAGATCAGAAACGGGATGCCGGTAAAAATTTTGATAAATAGCTGTTTTCGCTGTTGCGCCGATTCCTCTTGCCGCTGACCGCCGGAAAAGAACAACCATGCCGCGGCCAGAAAACCGGCGGGTGTTAACAGGAGGACGCAATAAAGCAACAGAAAATGCATCGAGAATTGATGACCGCCCGCGGCATGCCGGGTTGTCTGAAACAGAAAAGAAGCCCATTCGTGCTGATAATTCCAGATCAGCACCGGCGAAAACAACACCAACGCAAGCAATGCGGCCAGATAGGGGTGGGGATGCCGCAGCCAGCGGCGCGCGACTGGATCGGACAGAACAAAAACCAGCGCCGCCAGACCCAGCAACACCAGGGTGTATTTGGCCAGCAGACCTACGCCGAAAGCGATGCCCGCGCCAATCCAGGCGGATGACTGTCCGGCGATCAGCGCCCGTTCCAGAAAGAAAAGTGCGGCAATCCATGCGGCGACCATCGGCGCATCCGGCGTCATCAGAAGGCCGGTTCCAAAACCAAATGGCAGAACGGCGTACAGCATGATTGTTCGCAGCGCGACGGATTTACCGTACAAGTTCTGCGCAAAGGCATACAGAAACGCCATGCCAATCAAATGCGACAAGAATGCACCGATGCGCACACCCGCTTCATTGTCGCCCAGAACCGCTGTTCCCAGCCAGATGAGCCATGCAACCAGCGGCGGATGGTCATAGTAACTCAGGTCGATATGTTGCGCATATCGCCAGTAATAAGCTTCATCGGGAATTAATTGCGCGGCGCCCAGATAGATCAGGCGCAGCAGCACGCAGAACAGAATCAATCCGATTGCGGCAACGCGCCAGCGCAAATCAGGCGGCGATACATTTTTTGCCTCCGGAAAAACATAAAACGCGGCCCCCAGGTAATTGATTGCGGCCGCTGCGAGAATTGCAGGAAGAATGGCGAATTCGGGCGGTATCCGCCAGACATCGACCAGCAGGGCCAGCACCCCGCCACGCAGCAGCAGTGCGAGCACTCCGACGGTCAGGAAGCGGCGAAACTGACGCCATTGCAACGAACGGCCTGCGCCGTGTTGAACAAAAGCCCATTTTGTGTTCAGTGTATAGTTGAAAACAACAGCGGCCAGAAAACTGGTGAAATGCGCCAGCGCCAATCCGGTATCACGATTGATCATCCATTGAAAAGTCAGCGCATCGACAACAACGCCGAGCAGCCCCACTATCGCGAACCGACCCGCAGTATTCATCGATACCGCGCCTCCGGCGAGCGTCATCAGCCGTTGCAGATAGGCGAACTGGTGCGTCAATGACAGTTTCGAAGCGCCGTGCTGGCGATCACGAAAGCGAATCGGAATTTCCTTGATGCGTAAATTACCGGCGTTGGCCATCAGTATCTCAAGCAGGACTTTATAGCCTTTTGCCTGACTGGAAACTTGAGCGGCCAGCGGCCGCCGGAACGCGAAGAATCCCGAGGTCGCGTCGTTGACATCGCATACCGGGCAGGCCAGCAGTCCGCCGATGCGCGACAAAAGGCGCCGATGCAGCGGCCAGTCGTGAATGTCACCACCTGCGACATAACGGCTGCCAACGACAACATCATATTGTCCATGCAGAACAGGAGAAACCAGCGCACTCAATTGCTCGGGCGGATGGCTTAAATCCGCATCCATGACAACGATGACATCACTATGCGCAGCCGCAACGCCCGCCAAAACCGAGGCTGCCAGATCCGGTTTTCCGCTCCTTTCAATCAGGCGGACACGCGATTCTTTTTGCCAGACGCGAATTTTCTCCGGCGTGCCATCGCTTGAGTTGTCATCGACAAAAATGATTTCATAGGATGCCGGCGGAATATCCAGTGCAAAAATCTGCGTGAGCAGCAAATCGATATTTTCTGATTCGTTCAGCGTGGGTACTACAATCGAAAATTGCGTCATACCGCGCCAGCCGGTACTGTTTTAGCTGTCTGTCGCATGATCAGTTGCTTTGGCTGCTGTTTTGGTTTTGCTGCTTCTGATATTTTGCAACGGCGCGATTATGATCCTGCAGATTGGTCGAGAATTTGGATTCGCCATTACCCTTGGCGACAAAATACAGTGCATCGGTTATCGCCGGATTTACGGCAGCCTGGATAGACGCGAGCCCGGGCATAGCGATAGGCGTGGGTGGCAAACCCGAGCGGGTGTAGGTATTGAAGTCGTGATCTGTCTGCAAGTCCTTTTTGCGCAGATTACCGTCAAACTGATCGCCCATGCCATAAATAACTGTCGGATCGGTTTGTAAACGCATGCCGATACGCAAGCGATTGACAAAAACACCGGCAATTTCGGCGCGATCGCTTTCCAGCCCGGTTTCCTTCTCAACGATGGACGCCAGAATAAGTGCTTCATAAGGCGATTCCAGCGGCAGGGATTCAATTCTTTCGTTCCAGGCTGCCTGCAGGTGACTCTGCATGCTCTGGTAAGCGCGGCGCAATATCTCGATATCAGTGCTGTTTTTCACGAAAAAATAAGTATCCGGAAAAAAAAGGCCTTCAGCGAATGATTCGTCTGCACCGATCAATTGCATGATTTCTGTTTCACTCATGCCGTCTGTCGTATTTCGTATGTCCGGATGATTATAGAGCGACTGACGGAATTGCGCGAAAGTCCAGCCTTCGATAAAGCGGATTTCGTTTTGCCGGATATCGCCTTTAATCAAATACTCCAGCAGTTCAAATTGGGACAAGTTTTCAGTAAGCAGATAATCGCCCGCCTTAATGGTGGAATCTTTGCCGAGATAGCGCGACAACAGAATGAACGACCAGGTATCGGAAAGTATGCCGGCGTCAACCAGCTGCTGCGCTATCTGTTTCAGATTGCTGCCGGATTCGATCGAAAATTCGTAAGGCGTATGCGGTAGGGCAATTTCACGGTGATAGTGATGATAAAGCCATCCTGCAAGCAGGATGGCTGTTACAAAGAAGCCGGAAAAAATAAAGAAAAGGCGTTTTAGCGTCAGCATGCGCTGTCAAATAAACGCTACATTTTACGAAAGGCTAATGTTCCATTGGTGCCGCCAAATCCAAAGGAATTTGATAAAGCAACATTGATCGACATTTCCCGCGCCGTATTGGCGACGTAATCCAGATCGCATTGCGGATCCTGATCATCAAGATTGATGGTTGGCGGCGCAATCTGATGATATACCGCCAATATGGAAAAAATCGCCTCAATACCCCCAGCGGCTCCAAGCAGATGCCCTGTCATGGATTTTGTTGAACTCACGGCAAGCTTTCTGGCGTAATCGCCGAAACAGCGTTTTACGGCTATGGTTTCCGCAATATCACCCAGCGGCGTTGATGTGCCGTGCGCATTGATGTAATCGACCTGGGATATATCGATTCCCGCATTCCTGATCGCACTCAGCATACACCGCGCCGCACCTTCTCCATCTTCACTCGGTGCAGTCATATGAAAAGCATCCGCGCTCATGCCGAAACCGGCGAGTTCAGCGTAAATAGTCGCACCGCGGCGTTTGGCATGTTCCAATTCTTCCAGCACCAGCACACCGGCGCCTTCGCCCAGTACAAAACCATCGCGAGCCGTGTCCCAAGGCCGGCTGGCCGCTTCCGGAACGGCATTACTCGACGAAAGCGCCTTGGCAGCGGAAAAGCCGCCGATTGCCAGCGGCGTGACACAGGATTCCGCCCCACCGCAGATCATGACGTCAACGTCGCCGTATTCGATCATGCGCGCCGCGCTGCCTATACTGTGCGTTGCTGTCGTGCAGGCAGTCACCATCGCAAGGTTCGGTCCTTTGAAGCCATATTTGATAGAGATATTACCCGCTATCATATTGATGATGGTACTGGGTATGAAGAAAGGTGAAATCTTCCGGGGACCGCCTTTATGATAGGCTTCATCGGTGTCTTCAATCATCGGCAGGCCGCCAATACCCGAGCCGATATTGACGCCGATCCGTTCGGCCTCAAGATCGGATATATCCTCGAGTCCGGCGTCTTTGATGGATTGTATCGCCGCAGCCATGCCGAAATGGATAAAACGATCCATGCGTCGCGCTTCTTTGGCGGGAAGATATTCATTCACATCAAAGTCATCGACTTCTCCCGCGATTCGAGATGAAAAAGCTGATGCATCAAAGCGAGTGATCTGGGTAATACCGGATTTTCCGGATACGATATTATTCCATGCTTTTGTTACTGTGCTGCCAACGGGGGAAATAATGCCTAATCCGGTGACAACAACCCTGCGTTTGGACAAATTAACTCCAATAAACTATATATTGTGACTAGAAAAATTAATTGTTTGTATTGTTGGTCACGTAGTCGATCGCTTCCTGAACGGTATTGATCTTTTCGGCTTGTTCATCTGGAATTTCGCATTCGAATTCTTCTTCTAGCGCCATGACAAGTTCAACGGTATCCAGCGAGTCCGCACCGAGATCATTGACAAAAGAGGATTCATTTTTGACTTCCGATTCATTTACGCCAAGTTGTTCAGCCACGATTTTTTTAATACGCTGCTCTATATTTTCCATCTAGATGCTTCCTTCTAAGGTAATAAAAATGTTCACTATATTAGCAAATTTTAAATCTCTGCAAAACAAGAATCTACGCTGAAATTACCGGCTAAAAAAGCACGACGCAATAGATTCCATGCAATGAGGAATGTAAGGATTAATCATCCCTGCGTATCAATCCATATACATACCGCCATTAACATGCAATGTCGTTCCAGTGATATATCCGGCGGCGGATGACGCCAGAAAAGCGACCGCTGAAGCGATTTCTTCCGCACGCCCCAGTCTGCCGACAGGCACGTGCTGAATCAGATTCTGTTGTTGCTCCTCACTCAAATTGCGCGTCATATCCGTATCAATAAATCCCGGCGCAACACAATTGACCGTGATATTGCGGCTGCCGACTTCGCGCGCAAGTGATTTGCTGAAGCCGAAAATACCCGCTTTGGCTGCGGCATAGTTAGTCTGACCGACATTTCCGATCGCGCCGACTACGGAAGAAATTGTGATAATGCGGCCGTAGCGCGCTTTCATCATCGGACGAAGAACCGCACGACTGAGGCGAAAGACGGATTTGAGATTGGTGTTCATAATGTCATCCCATTCTTCATCTTTCATGCGGACGAGCAAGTTGTCACGCGTAATACCGGCATTGTTGACCAATATCTCAACATCGCCAAATTGACTGCGAATCGTATCGATAGCATTGCTGATCTGATCGACGTCATTGACGTTTAAAACGATACCGGTTCCCCTGATATTCGACTTGCTCAAATATTGCGTTATTGCCCCGGAGCCTTGTTCGGAGGTGGCTGTTCCCACAACTATCGCGCCCTGTTGTCCCAGCTTATGTGCGATCGCCTGCCCGATTCCGCGGCTTGCTCCGGTAACCAGCGCTATTTTATTCTCCAAAACTCAAATCTCCTTTAATTCCAGTGTAACCGATCCGGACATCGTGCATAGCCTGTGCGTTAGCATAGAACTGAAATCGCTTCCCTGATAGTTTCACTTTTCGAAAGCGACAAATGCTGAAGATCGCGGTCAATTCGTTTATCGAGTCCGGTCAATATATTGCCAGGCCCGCATTCCACAATATGCGTCACGCCGTCGGCCGCGAGCTTGCGGATTGTGTCGACCCAGCGTACAGGACTGAACAGCTGCTGCGCCAGGATATCCCTGATCGCGTCAGCGTCACGGTACGTTCTTACGTCGACATTGTGCAATACAGGTGTACCAGGCGTTTGCAGCGGTATCAATGTCAGTTGCGAGCGCATCTTTTCTGCCGCCGCCGCCATCAACCGGCAGTGGGATGGAATACTCATCGGCAGCATTACAGCGCGTTTCGCACCTTTTTCCTTGGCCAGATCGATACCCTTCAGAACTGCATTTTTATGACCGGCAATGACCACCTGTCCAGGCGAATTGAAATTAGCCGGCTCCAGTGATTCCGGCTTATCGGACTGACTGACATCCTGGCAAATCGATGCGACAACTTCATCCGCCAATCCAAGTATCGCCGCCATGGCGCCGACGCCTTCCGGAACGGCTTCCTGCATGATCTGTGCACGATAACGCACCAAGGACAGCGCATCCTGAAAGCCAAGCGCGCCTGAAACAACCAGTGCGGTATATTCGCCAAGACTATGACCCGCCAGAATCGATGGCTTCGCCCCGTCAAGACTTTCCCACGCCCTGTGGACAGCAACACCCGCCATCAACATCAGCGGTTGGGTATTAATCGTCATATTGAGATCTTCAGCCGGACCATTGCTGACCAATGTCCAAAAGTCCTGCCCAAGAATATCCGATGCTTCCACAAATGTTTCACGCACGATGGGCAAGTCATCGTAGCCTGCCATCATGCCAACCGATTGAGAACCCTGTCCGGGAAAAACAAAAGCCAATTTCATAACCGTCACCAGCGCAGCAAAACCGCACCCCAAGTAAATCCACCACCAACACCTTCCAGCATGACCAATTGGTCTTTGTGAATGCGTCCATCTCTGACCGCAATATCGAGCGCAAGCGGAATGGATGCAGCGGATGTGTTGCCATGCTTATCAACCGTGATGACCACCTTGTCGAGAGGGATGCCTAGTTTCTGGGCGGTGGAACGGATGATACGGATATTGGCCTGATGCGGAATCAACCAGTCAATATCGGAAGTCTGTAGCTGATTCTCCGCGACAGCTTCATGCACCACATCCTCCAGTACCTTGACCGCGAACTTGAATACCGCACCACCATCCATATTGATATAGGGATTGCCACGTATAATGCCGCCGCTGATACTGCCCGGAACCGACAAGACATCACGATAATTGCCGCTGGCATGCAGGTGACTCGACAGAATGCCCGGTTTGTCACTCTGGGAGAGCACCACCGCGCCCGCACCATCGCCGAACAATACACAGGTGCTGCGGTCATTCCAGTCCAGTATTCTGGAATAAATTTCACTGCCAACGACCAGTGCATTGCGGCATTTTCCGGAACTGACGAACATATCAGCCGTAGCAAGCGCATAGACAAAGCCGCTGCAAACGGCCTGAACGTCAAAAGCCGGGCAGTTCTCCACACCCAGCTTGTCCTGAAGAATACAGGCCGTGCTCGGGAAGACCATATCAGGCGTCGTCGTGGCCACAATGATCAGATCAATGTCCTTGCTGGTTACGCCGGCCGCCGTCATCGCATTCAGGCTGGCCAGCATGGCCAGATCACTGGCTGACTGATCTTCCCGGGCGATATGCCGTTGCGTAATACCTGTGCGTGTTCGTATCCAGTCATCACTGGTGTCCACCATCTTTTCCAGATCCTGATTGGTGAGTACGCGCTCCGGCAGGTAACTGCCTGTACCAATAATTCGTGAATACATGAATTTAACTGTTTTGTATTGTGGTTAAAGATTGTCTGGAAAGCTCGGATACGCGCTCAGTAATGTGCCGCAGCATGCCACCGCGCACCTCATCGGACGCCCGTTTGACCGCCGAGGTGAAAGCAAAAATATCAGCTGAGCCGTGGCTTTTGATAACAATGCCCCTCAAACCCAGAAAACTTGCGCCATTATACCGGCGATGGTCTACCCGGCGCTTGAAGGCCTTGATAACAGGCAGCGCAACAACGCCGGCAATTTTTGTCAGCATGTTGCGTTTAAACTCTTCACGCAGGTAGGTGGCCAGCATTTGCGCCAGTCCTTCCGATGTTTTTAATGTGACATTACCGACAAAACCATCGCACACGATAACATCAGTGGTACCTTTATAAATATCATCACCTTCAACATTGCCATAAAAATTCAACCCGCTTTTTCTGAGCAATTCAGCTGCCTGCTTGACAACTTCGTTGCCTTTGATTTCTTCCTCGCCAATATTCAACAGGCCAACGCTGGGCGATGCCTTGTTTTCAATCGAAGAAACCAGCGAGGCGCCCATGACACCAAATTGCAACAGGTGTTCAGCAGTACAATTCACATTGGCGCCGAGATCCAGTACATAAGTATGGCCTCTGATTGTAGGCAGAATGACCGCCAGTGCGGGACGGTCGATTCCAGGGATGGTTTTCAGAACAAACCGCGATGTCGCAAGCAGCGCACCGGTATTTCCGGCGCTGATGCAGGCTTGCGCTTCTCCTGTTTTAACGAGATTGACGGCCACACGCATGGACGAATCTTTCTTGTTGCGCAATGCCAGCGCCGGGGATTCATCCATGCCGACCACTTCGCTGGCTGGATGTATTCTTAATCTGGGATTGGGTTTGAAGTCGGCTGCCTTCAATTCTGCTTCAATGGCTTCCGGAATGCCTACCAGAATAATATTCGCCGCTGGATCCTGGCTGAGATAATCAATCGCAGCAGGCACTGTTACATGCGGTCCGTGGTCTCCTCCCATGCAATCTATTGCGACAGTGATATCCAATTCCTAGGCCTTTTCTGGCAATACATCCTTAAATACGACCCGCTAAAAACCACAAATCACAAAGTGACACACCATTTATTCGTCGTCAGATTTTTTATGCAACACTTTCTTGCCGCGATAATAACCATCTGGACTGATATGATGGCGCAGATGAACTTCTCCTGTGCTGGGTTCTATGGCTAATGGAGGGTTTTTCAGCGCATCGTGTGAACGGTGCATACCTCTTTTGGAAGGTGATTTCTTATTTTGTTGGACGGCCATGTTTATATTACTCCTTAAATCAATGCGATTTCTTTTTTAGCGTACTTAAAACCGCGAATGGGTTTTTGGGGTTTGCAATTTCCGTTGAATCATAATATTCCGATTGATGCACATCACATTTGCCTTCACTGTGACGTATGGATATCGACAAACTCAATATTATTTCTTCTTCTATCAAATCCAATACATTGATCTCAGCGGTTGCCAAAATGGCGTCAACCGAATTATCCTCATCCGCCAGAATCAGTTCGCGCTCTGTTTTTGCCAGTAACAGAGCAGTGTCAATATCGATCCTGTGGGCCAAACCGCCGAGGCAACGCTGACAGCATAACTGAGCCTCACCCGTTATCTTAATGCGCAAGCGCGGCTTGTCATCCTGATCAAGAAAGCCACTGATCTGGTATGCTACTTCCCCATGATTTTCATGGAGAAAATCCTGCAGGCGTGGAAATTCAGCGAGCGGCATTCTACCATGATGCACTTCAGTCTTGCGTACAAAATCAAAAGGATCAATTACAAATCTTACAGACATAAGGCGCGCATGTTATATTTTTTATCTTACAGTGTCAAAAAATTGGAAAATAAAATTTGAAAATACAAAAAATTACCCCAAAAATCATACTGGCTTCCACCTCGATCTACCGTCGCGAATTGCTGCAACGACTGCAGATCACATTTGAAACGGTCGATCCACAGGCTGACGAAATACTCCTGCCGGACGAAACACCACAGCAGTCGGCTGTGCGTCTGGCTGAGGTCAAAGCACGCGCTGTCGCTGCGAAATGTCCCAGCGCGCTGATTATCGGCTCAGACCAGGTTGCGGTGCTGGATGGGGCGCAACTGGGAAAACCGATGACGCATGACAATGCAATTCGGCAATTACAACGCGTGCGTGGCAAGGAAGTATTTTTTCATACCGCGTTATGCCTGTTGAATAGCAGCACTGGTCACGCGCAGACCCGATCAGTTCCCTGCCAAGTGAAATTCCGGCAATTGAGCGATCAACAGATTGAAAATTACCTGCACAAAGAACAGCCGTATCATTGTGCAGGCAGCGCAAAATCGGAAGGTCTGGGAATCGCGCTGATCGAGTATATACGCAGCGATGACCCGAACGCGCTGATCGGTTTGCCGCTGATCGCGCTGATCGAAATGCTGGATAACGAAGAAGTACATATTCTATAACCTGAAACAACCGAGTAATTGCACATTGCAAAAAATACAATAATGTGAAAAGATCATGTCCACTTAAGTTCGAGTCGTCAAAGCTATCCTCGTAAAAATGATGCCGTCATCACTGAGATGAGAAAATTTTCCGCTTCTTCCATGATATTTATTCTGGTTACCGTCATGTTGACGAACGGAATAGGCATCTCATTTCAGCCGGAAGTTTTTGCGCACGAACTGGATCATGTTCGCCAATCGCTTTCTGCCAATCCTGAAATGCACCTGGATGCACATCGTGATAGCGTCATTATGGATAATGCCGAACTTGATGCGGCAGCGCATTTATGTCTGCATGCAGCCGGTCAATACCAGCCTTTTTATTTCCTGCGTATCGCCTTGGTGCCGCCATTGGCAGGCAAAGAAACACTGGCACCGCATAGAGCCCTTTTTTTACCGGATTTGATTCCGGAGTCGCCATATCATCCTCCGCGTATTCACGCAGCATAGCTCAAAAACAGCCGACATTTGACGCACGGCATGTATAGCCCCTCCGCGTCGGATTGAATTGTTTGTTATTGACCGGATTCGCCGGATGCGCTGATTCTCTATGTATCATTCTGTGCATTTGCACGAATCCCACAAGGATTCTCACATGAATTTAATTGGATTGAAGTCTGCGCCGGGACTGAAGATTTATCGTCCGGGCGCGATGTTCTGCCTGCTGCTCATGTTCTCTGTGGCTACTGATTTGCAGGCTGAGCGCATGACGAAAAAGGATATTGCGAGTATTACTCTGTCTCAGGATGGGGATGCTGTCGAAGTATTGCCTGTTGAAGAAGTCGAATTGACGTTGCAGACCGCTGCGCAGCTGACGCTGCGGCACAACCCCGAACTAGCGGCATTCGACAAGGAAATTCGGGCCTTGCATGGATTAACGATACAGGCTGGATTATTACCCAATCCTGTCATGCAGTACGATGCCGAAGATATCAGTTCCCGATCAAATAGTCCGGGGGCGCGATTTGATTCGATACGTATCAGTCAGTTATTTGAAACCGGCGGCAAGCGCTCCGCGCGCACGCGCGCCGCTGCTTTGGGGCAGGAAACCGCTGAACAGGACTACGCCGCCCGGCGACTGGACCTGATTGCCCGTGTGGCCAACGTGTTTCTGGATGTTCTGGCGGGACAGGAGCGGCTGAAGCTTGCACTGGTGGGTCAGGATCTCGCGCAAAAGGTGGTGGATGCGGCGGAAAAACGCGTCATGGCAGGCAAAGCGCCGCCAATTGAAGAAACAAGGGCGCGCGTTGCGCTTGCCACTGCGAATATCGAAGTGGAGCAGGCGCAGCGCAACCTGATTTCGTTTCGCCGACAACTCGCCCTGCTATGGGGGAGCCATAATCCGGTTTTTTCGAATGTCACCGGTGAACTGGAAACATTTGTAGCGATACCTGAACTGGACGAACTGGAAACCCGTTTGCAGCAAAATCCCCTGGCGCTGCGCAGCCTGAAAAATCTTGAGCAGCGGCAGGCACTATTCACGCTGGAAAAGGCCCGCCGAATTCCTGATGTTACCGTCAATGCGGGGATCAGGCGTTATGGACATGATATTGCCCATGACACCACCGCGCTGGTTGGCATCTCAATCCCCTTGCCGTTATTTGATCGCAATCAGGGTAATCTGATTGCCGCGCAGCAGCGTATCAACCGGGCCATCGACGAACAGGCGGCAACCGATCTGCAATTGAAAGCGCTGCTGACGCAGGCGTATGAATCGCTAATCGCGGCAGACGCGCAAATCGGCAAACTGCGCGACGAAATTCTTCCCGGCGCAAAGGAAACCTTCAGAATGGCCAGCCGCGGCTATGAATTGGGTCGATTCGGTTTTCTGGAGTTGCTCGATGCGCAGCGAACATTATTTCAAAACCAAACGTTGTATCTTCAGGCTCTGGCCAATTACCAGCGGCTGATCAACGAAGTCGAGCGTTTAATTGCCGGCCCTATGGAACAGGTCGATGACAAGCGCTGAAAATTCATTCGGCAGAGTAAAAACCTGCCTTTCCAATACAAAAATGGTAGGAGTGCATGGTGAGCGAAACCAATCTTAAACCGATTTTTATCGTAATAATTGTCGGTGTCATACTGGGAACAGTCATTCTTAACATGGAAAAAAAGACTGTTTCAGAAGAAGCCAGTAACAGCGGCGATTCAAACTTAGCAGCCGATTCAAGCCGGGAAGAGGCGGTCGGCCCAAAAGGTGGCAGAATTTTTACCACGGATGATTTCAGTGTGGAGGTCACCATTTATGAAAAAGGTGTTGAACCCCAATTCCGTGTCTATCTTTATGAAAAAAATAAACCGGTACCGCCGCATGAGGCCAAACTAGCCATTACGCTGTCACGATTGGGACGATCCGCGCAGTTGTTTTCATTCAAACCGGTGGGTGATTATCTGCTCGGCGATCAGATTGTGGAAGAGCCACACTCCTTTGAAGTGGCCATTGCCGCCGAATGGAAAAATAAAGTGTTTCACTGGGGCTACGATCAGGTTGAAGCGCGCATTGAAATGAACGATGAAACACTCGCCAGAGCCGGAATCGAAATCAAGGCCGCAGGCGCTGCCATTATTCGTCCAAAAATTCAGTTACCCGGTATCGTCACTTTCAACAGGCTCAATATCGTTCCGGTTGTGCCCCGGGCGACCGGTATTGCCATTGAAGTTCCTCGTGATGTGGGTGAGAAAGTTGAAAAAGGCGAAGTTCTGGCGGTTTTTCTGAGTCAGTTGCTGGCCGATTTACGCAGCCAGTACCTCGCCGCGGAAAAAAGACTGGGTCTGGCGAAAGTCAATTTTCAGCGTGAAAAGCAGCTCTGGGAAGAAAAAATCACTGCCAAGCAGGAATACCTGGCTACACAGCAACTGCTCAGTGAAGCCGAGATTGCGCTGGATCTTGCCGCCGCAAGATTGCGCGCCATTGGCGAGGAACCCGAAAAAGTCAAACTGTTAAAAAATCTGACACACTATGAAATTCGCTCGCCAATTGCCGGCTTGATTACAACCCGAGCCATTGCACGTGGACAGGTTTTCAGGGAAGACGATCCTATCTTTACCGTCGTTGACACTTCCACCATGTATGCCGACCTGAATGTTTATCCCAAGGATCTGGACACGGTAAAAATCGGTCAGCGGGTTAACGTAAAATCCACGGCGGCCAGAATTGAAGGCACGGGTAAAATTACCTTTATTTCTGCGATGCTTGATCCGCAGACCCGCACGGCGATGGCGCGTATCATTTTGGATAACGCAACAGGCCTGTGGCGCGATGGCATGTTTGTCAATGGTTTTGTGGTTACAGAAGAAATCGAAGTGCCGCTGGCTGTCCGCATGGATGCCTTGCAGACTCTTTTCGATTGGACAGTCGTTTTTGGCCGTTATGGTGATTATTTTGAAGCGCGCCCGGTTGAACTGGGCCGCAATGATGGTGAGCTGGTTGAAGTGCTGAATGGATTGCTTCCGGACGAGCGCTATGCAGCGGGCAACAGCTTTGCGCTCAAGGCCGAACTGGGCAAAGCGGGCGCCGAGCACGACCACTGAAATGCATTCGGTTTGCCGCCTACCCGGCGCAATATACAGAAAAACATCAATCCATCGGATAACGGAGCAAGACTTTGTTTGAACGTATTTTACAGATTTCTATAGATCACCGTGGCCTGGTCATGGTGGCGGTGCTGGCGATGGCTTTGCTGGGTATTTACAGTTACCAGAAAGTACCGATTGACGCAGTACCGGATATTACCAATGTTCAGGTGCAGATCAATACCGAAGCGCCGGGCTATTCGCCACTGGAAACCGAGCAGCGACTGACTTTTCCGATCGAAATGATCATGATGGGGCTGCCGCATCTCGATTACACGCGATCGCTTTCACGGTACGGCCTGTCGCAGGTTACCGTTGTTTTCAAAGACGGCACCGATATTTACTTCGCCCGTCAGCTGGTCAGTCAGCGTCTACAGGAAGCCAGAAATCGCCTGCCGACTGGAATCGAGCCGCGCATGGGGCCAATTTCCACCGGACTGGGCGAGATTTTCATGTGGACGGTCGATGCCCGGGCAGACGCCAGAAAACCGGATGGCACAGCTTATACAACCACGGATCTGCGCGAGATTCAGGACTGGATTATCCGTCCGCAATTATTGACTGTTCGCGGCGTGACCGAAGTCAACTCAGTTGGTGGCTATGTCAAGCAGTTTCATGTAACGCCCTATCCGGAAAAGCTGATTTCGATGGGCTTGACGCTGCAGGATGTCGTGACGGCATTGTCACTTAACAATCTGAACGTCGGCGCGGGTTATATTGAAAGAAGCGGCGAACAATATCTTGTCAGGGTTCCCGGTCAGGTCGCCAATCTGACGGAAATCGGTGAAATTATTCTTGGCAGCCGGCAAGGTATTCCGATACGCATCAAGGACGTGGCCGAAGTTATTATCGGCAAGGAATTGCGCAATGGCGCCGCGACGCAAAACGGCCGGGAAGTTGTATTGGGAACGGCGCACATGCTGATCGGTGAAAACAGCCAGATTGTTTCAAAGGCTGCGGCGGCAAAGCTCGACGAAATTAATCGCAACCTGCCTGAGGGCATTGTTGCGACGCCGGTTTACAACCGCACGACGCTGGTCGACAAAACCATACAAACGGTCGCATCCAATCTGACCGAGGGCGCAATTCTGGTTATTGTGGTGCTGTTTCTGTTTCTCGGCAATTTGCGCGCGGCGCTGATTACCGCGCTGGTGATTCCGCTGTCCATGTTATTTACCTTGACCGGCATGGTCGCCAATGATGTCAGCGCTAATTTAATGAGTCTCGGTGCGCTGGACTTCGGTATTATCGTTGACGGCGCCATCGTCATTATTGAGAACTGCATCCGTCATCTGGCGCAGGAACAAGCGCGGCTCGGCAGGCGTCTGACGCTGTCCGAGCGGCTGTCGGTTGTCTTTTCGGCCAGCAAGGAAACGCGCAGAGCACTGCTCTTCGGACAGTTGATCATCATGATTGTTTATATTCCGATTTTTGCACTTACCGGCGTCGAAGGCAAAATGTTTCATCCGATGGCCTTTACCGTGGTGACTGCGCTGGTTGGCGCCATTATTCTCTCGATCACCTTTGTTCCCGCGGCGGTGGCGCTTTTCCTGAGCGGTGATATCCAGGACAAGGAAAGCAAGGTGGTTGTGTTTTCCAAGCGGCTCTACCTGCCCATGCTGAACTGGGTGCTGCGCAACAAGGCATTAACGATTACGCTGGCGGTTACGGTCATGGTGCTTTCCGGATTGCTAGCGACCCGGCTGGGCAGCGAGTTTGTACCGAGTCTGAATGAAGGCGATATTGCGCTGCATGCGATCCGTATTCCCGGCACCAGTCTGACCACGGCCATCGAGATGCAAAACGAGCTTGAAGAAAAAATCAAAACCTTTGCGGAAGTTGAACGCGTGTTTTCCAAGATTGGTACAGCGGAAATCGCAACCGATCCGATGCCGCCCAGCGTCGCCGATATTTTTATCATTCTGAAGGATCAGGATGCATGGGAAGGGTCTTATAAAACTAAGGCCGAACTGATCGCCGCCATGGAGCGGGCGGTCAACACTGTGCCGGGCAATAATTATGAATTCACGCAGCCGATACAAATGCGTTTTAACGAATTGATATCGGGTGTGCGCGCCGATGTCGCGATCAAGGTTTTTGGCGACAACATGGATGTGCTGCATGATGTCGGCGACAGGATTCTTTCAGTGATCGAAACCATCCCCGGCGCTGCGGATACGAAAATTGAGCAGCTGACCGGCCTGCCGATGCTGTCCATTCGAATGGACCGCGCTAAAATGGCGCGTTACGGATTGAATGTTGCAGATGTTCAAAATGTTATCGCGATTGCAGTCGGAGGATTGCCTACCGGCCTGATTTACGAAGGCGACCGTCGTTTTAATCTGGTTGTTCGTCTACCGGAACCATTGCGCGGGAATATCGATGCATTGAAACGGCTGCCTATTCAGCTACCGAATGCGGTCTTGAATGTACAACCCAATGCAGCCGCTCCCCCTGCGGCTTATCTGACGCTGGGCGATGTTGTGACTTTCGATGTGATTGAAGGCCCAAATCAGATCAGCCGCGAAAACGGTAAACGCAGGGTTGTTATCAGCGCCAATGTGCGCGGCAGCGATCTGGGTTCATTCGTGCACGAGGCGCAGTCACGTATCGCCAGCGAAGTGCAGATTCCGCCCGGTTACTGGATCGCCTGGGGAGGACAGTATGAACAGCTGGTTTCCGCGACGGAACGTCTGGTCATTGTCGTGCCGGTTGCGCTGGGTTTGATTTTTATGCTGCTGTATTTGATGTTCGGCAATTTACGCGATGGCTTGCTGGTTTTTACCGGGGTGCCTTTTGCGCTTTCCGGCGGAATTCTGGCGCTCTGGTTACGGGATATACCGTTCTCCATTTCTGCGGCAATCGGTTTTATCGCGCTGTCAGGCATCGCTGTACTGAATGGTCTGGTGCTGTTAACATTCATCCGCAATCTGCGCGAACAAAATTACACGCTGGAAGACGCTGTCAAAACGGGTGCACTAACGCGGCTTCGGCCTGTTTTAATGACCGGCCTGACTGACGCGATCGGGTTTGTACCCATGGCGCTGGCTGTCAGTATAGGCGCTGAAGTTCAGCGACCATTGGCGACGGTCGTCATCGGCGGTATCCTGACTTCTACCGCGCTGACCATGCTGGTTCTTCCGGTGTTGTACCAGATTGCCAGTGGAATGAAAAAGAATGAAAAGCAGAAATAATGCGCGGATTTCTATTCGTGGGATCAAGAAAGGTGTCGATTTTTTTTACACCTCAAACCCTGATTCTTCATGAACGGGCAAGACAATATTTAAATATTCTTATTTTCAAAGAGATATAATTTTTTATCAAAACTGGCCCGAAAATTGCTTGTATATTAAATAAGGACAGTCTGTGCATTTTTCGCGCAATAGGTGTCCAGCGTGCGTGTTAAATTGGGTTCCACATTTTTTTATGATGATTGAATAGTCATGTTGCCTTTGATCTGCCGTTGAAAAAACAGCAGCAAAAATTTTTAGTTAGCGCTTTTAACAGAAGAGATTAAGTCGTATGGATAAAGATAAATTATTCGAACAAAACAATCATTCAGCGTCCGCGCAAAAAATGTGTCAACAAAGCAGCGCGAAAAAACAGAAAAGAAGAATGCTGCTAAAAGGCGGCGCTGCACTTCCTGTCGTTATGACGTTATACAGTGGCGCAGCTTTGGCGCGTACCAGCAATATTACCGGAGAAGCCGCTTCGATCACCGAAGCTGTCTTTGTCAATATGGGCAATGGCCCTCAATTGCTTTGTGTGCTGCCGAAGGAGAAACTGGATAGCGGCGCGTATGATCTGGGCGATACGCCGGGGTATACCCTGATTACCAATCCGCCGATACATCCGCTTACCGATGATCCCGCAACAATCCTGGCAAAAAAAAATGAACAATTGGAAAATTGTCATATGCTTGGCGGCATCATGATTTCGGGAGCGGCTTTTACCTCTATTGCGGCCAAGACAAGTGCTTTCGATAATCTGATGATACTGTGATACAAATTAAAGCCTCAGAAAGAATTCGCACACTCAATGCGCTGGCTATCGAATAATTTTCGCATGCTGCTGGTTGCGAATTGGAATGATGAATATACGGTGTTTCAGCCCGATTCCGGAAAGACGCATTTTTTTAATCAGACAAGTATGGATATGCTGTCTTTTTTAAGCCAGCGCCCGGCTTCAACCGAGGAAATCTGTGACTATCTGAGCAGGCAATCCGGACAGGCGCCGGATAAAAACTTTCAAGACAATATTGAAAAAATACTCTATCATTTTGATGCATTGGGTTTAATTAAAAAGGAAAGTTAGCGATTCAAAGCATGACGGTCAATCAGGTTCCATTTCAGGAATTCCGCATGCTGCTGCAGAACCAGGGCCTCAAGGTAGCGATGGGCCCTTTCAATGTGCGGATAAACACGCAACACCTGCCGCTCATCAAACAGCTCTATGGGCTATACAGTCACTACCGGCTGGTGCATGACGAAATTATCGAGTTTCATGTACGCATCAATACCGAACGTTCAATCAGAAATCCATTGAGATTGAATGTCCGTTTTCTGATTGATGGTCAATCTCCCTTTGAAAGTTTTCCGGAAGAACAGGCGCTGGCTGTGCTGGAATGGGGAATCAATCTTGCGATAGCCGTTCGCGTCAATCATCTTTTATTGCTGCATTCCGCGGTAGTTGAAAAAAAAGGCGCGACGATCCTGTTTCCGGCCTGGCCGGGCAGCGGCAAGACCACACTGTGCACAGCATTGTGTCATCGTGGATTCCGCCTATTTTCCGACGAATTTGGATTAATGGATTACCGGCGTGGTGTTTTTTATCCGATACCTCGCCTGATGCCGCTGAAGAATGAATCCATCGCAGTGATCCGCAAGCTTCTACCGAAGGCCATAATCGGTCAGTCGATACCGAATACACACAAAGGCACTGTCGCACATGTTCGTCCGCCCGAGGAAAGCATGCGCTTGTCTGAAAATACAGCAAAAGCCCGCTGGATTATTTTTCCCAAATGGATTGCACAAGCAACGACACAACTGGAACCCATTGCCGATGCCGAAGCGTTCATGCTGCTGGCCAGTAACGCCTTCAACTATGAAGTGCTTGGTACAAGCGGATTTCGCGCAGTTGAGCAGCTGGTTGCCCAGTGCGATTGCTATACGCTGACCTATTCCGATTTGGATGAAGTTACCACTGCACTGCATCAGTTGACCGATGAATCCTGACTACCGCCATCATCAGATTCTGCTTGCAGCGCTGACAAACCCGGCATGCCTTGCGCATTACACGAATGCAGAATGGGAGTTGTTAATCCGGCTGGCGAGACGCGTAAAACTGCTGGGACGCCTGGCTTTGCTGGTAAAAGAATACGACCTTTGGGCGTGCGCGCCGCTACGGACGACAAATCAGCTGACATCCGCGTTGATTCAGGCCACCAAGCTACGACAATCGGCGCTGTGGGAACTGGACAGAATTTTATGGGCGCTGGAGGATTTTGATACCACCATTGTTGCGCTCAAAGGCGCTGCCTATGCACTGACTGGCTTGCCTTATGCCGAAGGCAGACTGTCGGTTGATCTCGACCTGCTGGTTCCTGCTGACGATCTGGCCGATATCGAATCACTACTCAAGGTGAAGGGATGGCGGCATCGTCAGATTTCAGTATATGACGAGCACTACTATCGTGTCTGGAGTCATGAGATTCCACCGCTTATCCACGCTGAACGGGAAACCGAGGTCGACATCCATCATACCCTTGCACCATTGACCAGCCGGTTAAAAATTGATAGCGGATTGTTGTTTGCAAATGCGCAGACAACATCGCTCGCCAAGGTGAGACTACTCTGCCCGATCGACATGACGCTGCATTGCGCGCTGAATCTTTTTCAGAATAATGAATTGGCCGACGATTTGCGCGATCTGCTGGATTTGCATGACTTGCTGCTTTTTTTCAGTCGTCAGAATAACGATTTCTGGAAGCTACTCATTGATCGCGCCAATCAACTGAAACTGGGATGCATCCTGTATTACGGTCTTTATTTCAGTCAGCTGATTTTCAAGACGCCTGTGCCGGAAGGCGTTGCGGATCAGTTACATGCAAAACCCGGCAGCTTGAAACGCAGGATAATGCACCGGCTGGTTCCGCTGGCCCTGTTTCCACAGCACCCGGACAGGCCGATGAAACGGGCTGCGCTGGCGCGCTGGATACTCTACTTGCGCAGTCATCTGATACGCATGCCACTGCATATCTTGTTACCGCACCTGCTTTATAAAACAGTGCGCGCCATTGAGGCAAAAAGCAAGGCAATGATGCGCTGACAGGTATCATGCCTGCGCAACAATAAAATTGCCGCGTTCCTGTGTAAATTTTACCGTCAGAAAGCGTGCGCCGGCGGAAACATAGTCGTCTTTTGCCTGCTGGATACGCATAACTTCCGCAATCGCACTGAAATGCGGCGTTTCTATTTTAATGACGTTGCCAACACCCAGCGGTGAGCGCGTTAAAAAACCCATGCCTTTCGGCGATAAATCCTGCAGCACGCCATGGCGCGGCGTATCAGGCCAACACAGATAAAATGCAAGAGCTCCAGCGGCGCTGGTACGCTCGCAAGCGCGATGATTTTGGCTGCACAATCCGCTTTGATCGATAATAGTCGCAATGGGCAAAGGACTGCCGCATTCCAGGCATAATGCGCTTGGATAAAGCGTCAGCTGATACACAAACGGCGTATGGCAAAAGACGCAATGATACAGAGCTGCTGTCGTTTCCGATTGGGTGCATGGGTGTTTACTGGTGCTTACATTGATTCTTCGAGTCAATGCACCATACTGGCTTGCAGATGGTGATTGTTCTGGTCGCGGATGAATGCGGCCAGCGAGAAAGTCGTCATAGCGCAGGCGTATCGCCGGATTCGCCAGTACGGCAAAAGCCTCGCTCAGAAGATCCTGGTTCTGCAAAGGATAGTCTGCTAATGCGGTGTAACTGGCAATGATGGCAGCCGTCGGTGCATCAGGCTGAATCTGCAATATACGGTAATAATTGCGCCGGTTGCCGGCGGCCATTTTACCCTCCTGTCCCAACGCATGGGTAGCCGACTTTGAAGCAAAAGAACCCAGACTCAATTTTCTGATCGAATACTGTTTGCGTAGCCGACGATCATAGGTGCTACGTTTTAACGGGTCCTGCAGGACGATCAAAGCGGTATTCAGTATATGCGCCCGCGTATTGGCATAATCCTGATCGACGCATTGATGCAGTTTCTGCATCAGAACACGATGACAGCTTGTAATCACCGACAGCGTAGCATCGGGTTGAACATTCAGCAGTCGGTAGAAGTTGCGCCGTTCGTTTATCATAAGACTACTATCCGCAGACAGGCATGGTGAGCGTTTGCAGATTCTCAAAAACGTTAAAAATTCCAATGCTATCAATTAAATACAATTGAATCAATATGTCTCTCAACTTATTGTCCGCGCAGCGCGCGAGGCGTTCTGATCGCACGCCTGGTTGGCGTTTTCCAAGTTCACATTATTGATCGAAACGAATGACTGTCAGACAGCGTACTTGCCCTGTCAGAACGTATTGCATTTAAAATCCCCAATGACATGAGGGACTTAATTTGCTTGATGCAAGTGATAAACAATTCTTTGAAGCGTTATAATACCCGCCAAATCCAAATAATGAATTGACTATAAAGAATATGCCTAGACCACAGATTCAAAGAACACCATTGCTTTATGGCGATGACGTCAATGCCAAGCGCGAAGAGATACGCGCTTATTTTCACGGTACGCTGGATTGTTACGAGCAACTGTTTAAAACACTGCGCAACGACGCCGCGTATTATAAAAAACCCATTGCACTGCGCCATCCGCTGATTTTCTATTATGGCCACACCGCGACTTTCTTTGTGAACAAATTGATATTGGCCGGCTTGATTACCGAGCGCATCAATCCGCGTTTTGAATCCATGTTCGCGGTCGGCGTGGATGAAATGAGCTGGGACGACCTCGATAACAAGCATTACGACTGGCCCACTGCCACGGAAGTCACCGAATATCGCAGAAAAATGCGCAACAGGGTGGATCAACTAATCAGTGATTTACCGCTGACATTGCCAATTACCTGGGGGAGTCCTTTCTGGCCGATTCTCATGGGCATAGAGCATGAACAGATTCATCTGGAGACTTCGTCAGTATTGATCCGCCAGCATGCCCTGGAATATGTTCAACCGCACGAAGACTGGATGCCTTGCGAGAAAACAGGCGCCGCGCCGGAAAATGAGCTGATCAGTGTACCTGCTGGCGCGGTAGCGATCGGTAAAAACAAGGCCACGCATCAGCATTACGGTTGGGACAATGAGTACGGCGCGCATAGTGCCGATGTGGCTGCTTTTCAGGCCAGCAAATATCTTGTCAGTAATCAGGAATACCTGTCCTTTATCAAGGACAGCGGTTATCAAACGGATCGTTACTGGGAGGAAGAAGGTCTTTCGTGGCGCAACTTCAGCAAGGCCGAGCAGCCGACCTTCTGGGTCAGGAAGGGCAATGACTGGTTCATGCGCACCATGACGGATGAAATTCCCATGCCATGGGACTGGCCGGTTGACGTCAACTATCATGAAGCCAAGGCTTTTTGCAACTGGAAAGCCAAAAAAACCGGTCAGCCCGTCAGATTGCCTACCGAAGACGAATGGTACCGCCTATACGATCTGGCGGGATTGTCTGAAGTGCCGCATGACAAACCGGCAGCGGGTAATCTGCATCTTGATTATTACGCATCCAGTTGTCCGGTTAATGCATTTCCACAAGGGGATTTTTACGATGTCATTGGCAATGTCTGGCAATGGACGGAGACGCCAACTTATCCTTTTGAAGGTTTTGACGTACATCCCTTGTACGATGATTTCACCACGCCGACTTTTGACAATCAGCATAATCTGATCAAGGGCGGTTCGTGGATTTCCTGCGGTAACGAAACACTGCGCAGTTCGCGCTACGCTTTCCGCAGGCATTTTTTTCAGCACGCCGGTTTTCGCTATGTCGTTTCCGATGCGCCAGCTGCGATACAGACATCAAACTACGAAACCGACAAACTGCTATCGGAATACGCTGAATTTCATTATGGCGATACCTATTTTGACGTGCCCAATTTCCCCCGGGCGCTTGCTGAAATCGCGATCAAAGCCATGGGTGACCGGCCGGCCGGAAAAGCGCTGGATCTGGGGTGTGCATCAGGTCGCGCCACATTTGAGCTTGCGCGTCATTTCAATCACGTGACAGGCATCGACTTTTCGGCGCGCTTTATCGGTCAGGGTGTACAGCTGGCGCAACAAGGCATACTGCGTTATACGCTGATTGATGAAGGTGATCTGGTGTTTTACAGAGAGCGCACCCTGACCGGCCTGGGTCTGGAAAACGTCAAGAACAAAGTCGAGTTTTATCAGGGCGACGCCTGCAATCTGAAGCCGCTGTTTTCGGGCTATGATCTGATTCTGGCAGCCAACCTGATCGATCGTCTTTATGAACCGGTCAAATTACTTCATTCGATTCATACACGCATTAATCCTGGCGGATTGCTGATGATTGCCTCACCCTATACCTGGCTCACCGAACATACCCGGCGGGAATTCTGGATCGGTGGTTTTAAACGCGATGGCGAAAACTTCACCACGCTGGATGGTCTGAAAGAAGTACTAGGCCAGCATTTCAGACTGATACAGGGACCGCAACAGGTGCCGTTCGTCATTCGGGAAACAAGTCACAAACACCAGCATACGTTGTCAGAAGTGACTCTCTGGGAGAGAATTTCTTGACTAATGAATTTGATTCCGGTTACTTCGACCGGATAATTCAGCGCGCGGGAACAAAGAGCACTAAATACGACGGACGGCAGGCCATGTTCGGCAAACCGGATGTGATACCGGCATGGGTGGCCGATATGGATTTCCCTGCGCCACCCGCGGTTACCGAAGCGTTGATTGAGCGCGCCAGACATCCGATATATGGATACACACTGTATCCGGACAGCCTGTTTGAAGCGGTCATCGACTGGGTGCAGCGGCGACATGCCTGGACGATCAAGCGGGAGTGGATTGTTATGTGCCCAGGCGTAGTGCCCTCACTCAACGCCACGGTGATGGCGCTGACTCAGCCTGGCGAGTCAGCCATTATTCAACCGCCCGTCTACTTTCCGTTTTTTTCGGCAGTGACCCAGACGGGCCGGACATTGATCCGAAATCCATTGAAACGCGAACATGGCCGCTACGTCATGGACTTTGATCATCTTGAACAGTGCATCCGTGATGCGAATGCTCGCCTGCTGTTGTTCTGTTCGCCGCATAATCCGGTTGGCCGTGTCTGGTCTCCTGACGAATTGGCGCGATTGCTGCGGATTGCCGAGAAACATGACCTCGTCATTTTCTCCGATGAAATTCACGCCGATCTGATTTATCCCGGCAATCAGCATACCATGCTGGCGACACTCGAGGACAGTGCGAATCGGGTCATTACGGCAATGGCGCCGAGCAAAACCTTTAACATTCCGGGCTTAAATCTATCCGCACTGATTATTCCCGACAAAACGTTACGCAAATCGATTACCGATGTCTTCAACACCTGGCATGTCAGCGCATCCAATCCGTTCAGCGTCACCGCGTTCGAAACCGCATACCGCGAAGGCGAGGCCTGGCTGGAAGCGTTGCGCCTCTACTTACACGACACCCGAGACTGTGTGTCAGCTTTTTTGTCGGAACAATTACCACAGATCAAACTGATTCCAGCAGAAGGCACCTATTTGCTCTGGCTTGATTGCGGCGCATTAAACATGAATGACGCTGATTTAGAACATTTCTTTATCCAAAAAGCCAAAGTTGGCATGAGTCCGGGAACTTTGTTTGGCGATGAGGGCAGCGGTTTTATGCGTTTGAATATCGGCGCGCCACGGGAAATTATCATGCAGGCGCTCAGAAATATTCAAAGCGCTCTATCTTGAGAATAATCGCGGATTGGTTGACTGGCGGGTCTTTATCAGGCGGCAGTTGCTTGAATTGCCGCAGTTTCAAAGCGGTTGACTGCGTCTATGACTGCGTCGGCAGTTGATCTGAAAAGACCATAATAGAAATAGGTTTCGCCGGTACGCGTGGTGAGCTTTATTTTGCATTTAATGAGCCGGGTGTTTTGTGCTCTAACAGCGCAGCGGGTTTTCATGGCAGTTTTCCTTGAACTGATTCATCCTTGTTGCAAACATGCGCGTCATTCTATAAAAGCATGCGGCAAGTGAAAGACGCTACAAGAAGGGTAAAGTACCCTTAATTTGTTTTTTTTCTGCACTTCATCTACAGGGTTCTGGCCCGCTCTCCGGGTATTTATCAGGCATGCTTTTTTAGACGACTCATTTTCGTTCATGTTATAGTTAAAGTCTTTTGCACACCGTTAATTGCCAACACCTTGTTTATCAAATTTTTTTAGATTAAAAATTGCAGGAAACACTGTTACGTCGGTTTTTCGAATTTCTTTTGCCTTAAAAAACATGTGTCATTGGAGTCATGACACGATGATATGAGGCATACAGTCAAAACTCTGGATACAGGACGGTTGGTTTCTTCCGTATCTGCATCACAATCGAATTGAATAGATTGCTCTATTTTTGTCAGGCGCCGTAGTAAAACATTTTTTCATCACACCTGACGCCGGCAACGGTTTCTCCACTTGGCAATTTCTATCATGAGGAGAGAAGATTGTTATGGCACCTCTAAAACCCAATCCAATAAAAGCGACTCGATTTGACGCCAAGCCCGAGGCTTTTCAGGTGTACACCGAGCGCCAACTGGACAAAATAGATGCATTGACGCTGCTGACCGAGGCGCAGCGTTTTGAAATGCGCGTCGTAGCGCATGTTTTGCCTTTCCGGGTAAATCGCTACGTGATCGACAACCTGATTGACTGGCATAATATTCCGGATGATCCGATTTTCAGGCTGGTATTTCCACAAAGAGAAATGCTTGCAAAAGACGATTTTGATCAAATGGCCGCTATTCTGCGCAGCACAGACGATCGCAGCCTGATTCTGGACAAAGCCAGCAGGATCAGAAAAAAACTGAATCCGCATCCTGCCGAACAACAAACACTGAACGTGCCGTACGAAAATGACGAGCCGATCGACGGCGTTCAACACAAATACCATGAAACCGTTCTGTTTTTTCCCAGCCAAGGGCAGGTTTGCCATAGTTTCTGCACTTTCTGTTTCCGCTGGGCGCAGTTCATCGGCGATAAAAATCTGCGCTTTTCCTGCAAGGAAGCAGACAGGCTGCGCGAATATCTGGCCAGACATAAAAATGTCAGCGACCTGTTGATCACCGGAGGCGATCCGATGGTGATGAAAACCGATCATCTGGCGGTTTATCTGGAATCGTTAATCCACCCCGAACTGAATCATATTCAGACGATACGTATCGGCACCAAATCATTGAGTTTCTGGCCGCAGCGTTATGTCAGCGACGAGGACTCGGATAGCCTGCTTGAATTACTGGAGAAAATCATCAAAGCAGGTAAACATGTTGCGATCATGGCGCATTACAATCATTGGCGTGAAATGACCACGCCGCTAGCTCGGGAAGCAATTCGCCGTTTACGTGCGACTGGCGTGGTCATTCGCACACAGTCCCCCTTGTTGAATCATATTAACAATGATCCCGATGTCTGGATCCGCATGTGGCGAGAACAGGTGCGCCTGGGATTGGTGCCTTATTACATGTTTGTGGAACGCGATACCGGCGCACGCCGCTATTTCGAAGTTCCACTGGTGCGCGCCTGGGAAGTTTATCGACGGGCAATACAACGCGTATCCGGACTGGCGAGAACTGTGCGCGGACCGTCAATGAGCACCGGACCGGGTAAAATCGAAATTCAGGGTGTATCGGAAATACAAGGTGAAAAGGTTTTTGTTTTACGGTTCATTCAGGCGCGTAATCCTGAGTGGGTGCAGCGGCCTTTTTATGCGCGATTCGATCCGGATGCAACTTGGCTGGAGCATTTAAAACCGGCTTTTGGAGAAAAGCAATTCTTTTTCCAGGAAGCGTACGAAACCATGTGCAGAAACAAATTCGCGGCAGAAACACATTAATGTTTTTAACTGCATTTTGCTTAAACCAGATGGTTGAATATGGAAATAGTGATAAATGTCACATTTTTGTCATATTAATTCGGCTATTCTACCGATAACCTGCTGCCGCCTGAAAACAGATCAATTACAATTTCGCTGAGTTCAATCGAAAGGATCTGCTGGCATGCATTGCAGTAAACAACCGCTTCATCGTGCTGTCTAATCAAGTCATTAATCGTTAAATAAGCGAAATTTTCGTGATTGATGCGCGACAATCCAGTTTTAAAAAGGAATAATGATTAAGCAGCTGCTTATTGCAACCGAGAACATTTATAATTATTTGCCTATCAAGGCTTGCTATACTATAAGTATTTAAGCACATTCATGTTTTACTTGTTACTGACTGTTTTTCTGGTGGCGTTGATTTACGGACCTTCCTATTGGGTCAGGTATACACTTGAAAAATACAGTCATCCCGATGACCGCTATCCGGGCACCGGCGCCGAACTGGCGCGCATTCTGCTTGACTGGGCCAAGCTTCATTCTGTCAAAGTTGAAGTGACCGAACAGGGCGACCACTATGATCCTGTTGAAAAAGCAGTAAGGCTGACGCCGGAAAAATACAATGGTAAATCACTGACCGCAATTACTGTCGCTGCGCATGAAGTCGGTCATGCCATTCAGGATCGTGACGGTTATGCGCCGCTGAGATTGCGTACCCGCCTGGTGCAGATTGCTGCGCCCGCGGAGAAGCTTGGCGCCGCGATTCTTATGCTGACCCCTGTGGTTGTCGCCGCAACGCGCGCGCCGGTAGCTGGCGCATTGTTTTTTGTCGGTGGACTGCTGACGCTGGGCGCGGCAACACTGGTGCATCTGGTGACCTTACCGATGGAAATGCATGCCAGCTTCTCACGCGCCCTGCCCATGCTGGAGAAAGGCGGATATTTGCATAAAGGTGACGAACGGCATGCCCGCCGGATATTGCGCGCTGCCGCTTTGACTTATGTCTCTGCATCGCTGATGACACTGTTGAATATTGGCCGCTGGTGGGCGATACTTCGGCGCTGAAGCATGCGATGAATCAGACAATTAAAATCCCAGAACTGATTTTTTTACTTTAACACTACGCATTGAGGAATTTGGAAATGAGGCATCTGTATTATCGGCAACGATTGGTGAAATCCGGGTACGGCTTTACGCTACTTGAATTACTCGTTGTCATGGTTATTATCGGCTTGCTGGCTGCTTATGTCGGTCCTAAATATTTTTCCCAAGTCGGTAAATCGGAAATCAAGATGGCGCAGGCACAGATTGACGCGCTAGAAAAAGCACTGCATCAATACCGCCTGGATGTCGGCAGTTATCCTTCAACCGAGAACGGCCTGGCGGCCTTGATTACACAACCCAACAATGAACCCCGGTGGCAGGGCCCTTATTTGTCCAAAGCAACCCCCCAGGATCCCTGGGGCCGCCCGTATGTCTATAAATACCCCGGCGACAATGCCGAATTTGATCTGTTTTCAATGGGCAAGGATGGGCAGATAGGCGGTGAGGGAGAAGCCGCTGATATAACAAACTGGTAAACAGAATCTACGATTCATGCGTTATGAAGTAAAAGCCGTGATCTCCGGGCAAGGCACTGTTCACCTTGAACTGGAAGCAAACAGCGAAGAGGACGCCCGCCGCCAGGTTCTGGCGCGTGGCGGCATGGTGCTGAGTGTCAAACGCAGACTGACCGGTCTGTCGTTCAAGTCCAGGACGCGTTTTCCACTGGTGCATTTCAGCCAGGAATTACTGTCACTGCTTACAGCGGGATTGAGCCTTGTTGAATGCCTTGAAACACTGGTCGACAAGGAACAGGATGCAGATAATCGAAAAATTATCCATGATTTGCTGGCACGTCTTTATGAAGGCGTTACCTTTTCTCAAGCACTCGACGCCTATCCCCAAGCATTTCCCATGCTCTATATTGCAACAGTACGCGCCAGCGAGCGGACTGGAGATCTGGCCGAGGCATTGACCCGTTTTGTAACCTATCAGACACAGATGGATTTTGTTCGCAAGAAGCTGGTTGGCGCTTCAATTTATCCGGTTCTGCTGCTGGTGGTCGGCCTGCTGGTATCCCTGTTTCTGCTGGTTTTTGTCGTACCCAAATTCAGCGCTATTTATGACGACATGGATTCCGATTTACCCTGGTTATCGGTTTTACTTATTGAATGGGGGCATTTCGTCCAGGAGCGTGGTTGGGAAGTGGCAATCTTTGCGCTGGTGTCTGTTGTGGTTGTAAGTTACGCAGTCTCCCGGCAGTCTTTTCGTGCCTATCTCATGCAATTGCTGTGGCGCATTCCGGCAATCGGAGAACGCATGCGCGTTTATCAGCTGGCGCGTTTCTACAAAACGCTGGGCATGCTGCTGCGTGGCGGCATTCCGATTACACAGGCGCTGGAAATGGTGAGTGGCTTGTTGCAAGCACATTTCCGTCCGCGAATAGAGGCTGCGGCAAGGCATATACGTGAAGGCCAAACCATTTCCAGCGCGATGGAGTCCGAAGGGTTGACGACCGCTGTCGGCAATCGTATGCTGCGCGTGGGAGAGCGCACCGGATTAATGGGCGATATGATGGAGCGCATCGGCAATTTTCATGACGAGGAAATCGCACGATGGGTGGAATGGACGACCAAACTGATCGAGCCGATTTTGATGGCAGTAATAGGCACGGTTATCGGTGGTATCATCATTCTGATGTATATGCCTATTTTTGAACTCGCCGGCAGCATTAACTGATCAACATGCAAATGCACGCAGAAGCGCAGCACGAAAACAAATCACCCCTGGATATTAATTATCTCAGTCATGTCCGCGCAGAGGCATTAAAACGCGGCATATCCGTTTTTGAAATGCTGGAGGAAGCCAGCGGTTGTTCACCACACGATTTAATTCATGAGCTGGGGCGTCTGCTGCATATTCCACCGGTAGAGATGAAAACGATTCATGCACTGGAACCTGCCTTCGATATTCTGCCTTTTTCCGAAGCAACCCGGCATGAGTGCGTGCTGTTCAGGGATAAAGATGTCTATCTACTGGTGATCAGCGATCCATTTTCTTCCCGGTTGCGCTTATGGGCGGAAGAACATTTTGCCATGCATGTCGAATGGCGTTTGATTCATCCAGCAGATCTGGCGGCATTTTTCGCCCAGCAGGAAAAAAACATGCGGGCCATGGATCATGTGTTGCCCGACCAGAATCTGGTTGAAATTCAGAGCAATGTCGAGGATCTATCCCTGAAAACCATCAGCGAAGGCACCAGTCAGGTCGTCCGGCTTGTGCATTCCACGCTGTATGATGCGCATAAATCGCAGGCCAGCGATATTCATCTGGAAATGGTGCCCGGCGCATTATCGATCAAATACAGGATTGACGGTGTTTTGATGTCGATCGGCGTCATCAAGGGCGCGGATCTGGCGGAGCAGGTGATTTCAAGAATCAAGGTCATGTCCGAACTCGATATCGCTGAGCGACGCGTACCCCAGGATGGTCGTTTCAAGGTCTCGATTCAGGGACGTGAAATTGATTTCCGGGTTTCCATCATGCCCAGTATTTTCGGTGAAGATGCCGTACTGCGTATTCTCGACCGTCAGGCATTGTCCGATCATGTGGAAGGATTGACGCTCAATCAGCTGGGTTTTAACGCAAGTGATATCCAGTTGCTGCGCCGCTTGAGTTCCGAACCTTACGGCATGCTGCTGGTGACCGGACCAACCGGAAGCGGCAAAACGACCTCGCTTTATGCAGCCATCTCCGAAGTGAACAAAGGTCACGACAAGATCATCACCATTGAAGATCCGATTGAATATCAGTTGCCCGGCGTGTTGCAGATTCCGGTCAACGAGAAGAAAGGATTGACGTTTGCGCGCGGACTGCGCTCCATACTCAGGCACGATCCTGACAAGATCATGGTGGGTGAGATCCGTGACGCCGAAACCGCGCAAATCGCGATCCAGGCGGCGCTGACCGGTCACCTTGTCTTTACCACGGTACATGCGAACAATGTCTTTGATGTCATCGGGCGTTTTTCGCATATGGGTGTTGATCCGTATAGTTTTGTCTCCGCGCTGAACGGCATTGCAGCGCAGCGGCTGGTGCGCCTGTTGTGTCCACATTGTACTGTTGACGAACGCCCAAGCGATGAACTGATCGCGGAATCCGGTATCGACCGCGAACGCGCCGAATCCTTCAGATTCCGTGTCGGCAAAGGCTGCGGCCAGTGCCGCGGCAGCGGTTACCGGGGACGTAACGCCATTGCCGAGATACTTCTGCTCAATGATGAAATCCGGGAACTGATCATAGCCCAGGAACCGATACGAAAAATCAAGGAAGCCGCGCGAAAAAACGGTACGCGCTTTTTGCGCGAAGCGGCGCTGGATATGGTCAAGAGCGGCGCAACCAGTCTGGAGGAGGCCAATCGTGTCACTATTGTGGCGTAACCGGATTGATGTCTTTCTGGCGCCGGGACACATCACGCTGGTGCAATCGCCGGGTAACCGCATACCCGTAAAACCATCCGCGGCCCATCCGGCAGTGACTATCCCGATTGCACCGCCGGAGCCGGGGCATGTTGCCTGGGAAAAACCCCTGCAGCAACTGGATGAAATACTGCACAAAAGCACCGGTGCGAGCATGACCATGACCCTGTCCAATCATTTTGTCCGTTACGCGACACTGATGCCACAGGTGGAAATCACTTCCCCCGAAGAAGTGATGGCCTACGCGGATTTCCGCATGCGTGAAATTTATGGAACCCGTGTCGATCACTGGGTGATCAGTATCAGCAGCTGGAATCCTGTCTATGGCGCCATCAGCGCCGCGATTCCGCAGGAATTGATGGCAAAAATAGTGGAAATTTGCGAACGTCACACTATCCGGTTGAACGGTATTGAACCTTATTTTACGGCTGTGCTCGATCGATGGGAAAAACAGCTCGACCGCAATAAATCTTATGTGGCTGTCATCGAAACCGGCCGGTTGTGTATCGGCGTGCTGGAAAACAATATCTGGCGCAATATCCGCAACCAGCGGCTTCAGTCCGGCCAGCATAATCAGCACAGCATCGCGGAAGCATTATGGGCGGTGCTTGATCAGGAGGCCGTATTGTCCGGACATAAAAACAGCATCGAACAGGTTTTTCTGTTTGCGCCCGAGCATCCGTCGCTCGTTCTGCCACCGGATTGCGGCTGGCAGACAACGCCGCTGTTAGCCGGGAGCAATTCCGCGCCCGAACACTATCCAAAACCACTGACCGAATCTGCAGAGGAAAATGCATGTCACGCATGAAACTCAGTTTTCCCTATTCCGGACAGAATGTACGCGTTATCGATATTTCACTGCTGCTCATCGGTCTGATCGTTTTGCTTGCCGCATTTTATCAATTCAAACGCATTTCCGAGGAATCCAGTTACTGGAGCGTGCGTGTCGAAAAGCTGGAAAAAGAACAACCCAGAGCAATAACTGCTGCCCCCCGCACGCGCGCTGCGCCGCGCAGCCGTGACACGGGCCAGGAGATCAGCAAGGATCTGGAAAAAGCCAATGCCATTCTGCAACAGATCAATCTGCCGTGGGAATCGCTGTTTGATTCCATTGAGCATATCACCACCGAGGATATCGCGCTGCTGTCATTACAGCCCGATGTAACCAACCGGACGCTGCGTATCCGTGGAGAAGCCCGCAACATGGCGGTACTGCTCGATTTTATCGAAGCGATGGAACGCGAGATCATTTTTGAGAAAGCGCATCTGGTCAATTACAAGATTAAACAAGACAGTCCCTATCGGCCGGTCGATTTTTTATTAACTGCGGTATGGACGACGAGAATGTGAATCAGGAATTGATACAACGCCAATTCAATCGCATCATGCAGCAATTACGCTGGCAACTGGCGCGCCTCGGAACAGCGGGCAAAATCGGCGTGGGCTTATGCGTTGTCGCCGGCATTTTTTTTCTGGGCGCGGTGTTACCCGCAAAGAAAGAACGCAAAATGCTGGAGGAGCGTGCAGAAACATTACAGTTGCAGGCCAAGGAACGCTTGTTATCCGGCGAAGTATCGGCGGTCGAGAAGCAGTTGACCAACGACCAGGCGTTGCAGGCTTTTTATGAATTCTTTCCGCGTTTCGATTCGTCACCCTACTGGATTCGCGAGCTGGTTCGGGCTGCGCAAAAACAGGGAGTAGAAATCAACAGCAGTGATTTTAAATTGACGCTTGAGCGCGATTGGCGCTTGTCCAGGTATGAAATCATCATGCCGGTGCGCGGACGCTATTCACAGATTCGCGGGTTTATGGCCGATGCACTCGAGGCTGTCCCCAACATGGCGATAACCGGCTTTGCCATCAAGCGCGACAATATCCAGTCAACGCAGCTCGAGATGCGACTGGAGATCAGTCTTTACTTGAACGAATAAACGCATGGATCCAGCTGAAAAGAAACGCAAGATCATTATCGGCGCAGCGCTGGTGGCAACGCTGATCGCAGCCGTGCTGGTCGAAGACGAAGACGAAACAGCGCTAGACACGGTGGAGCCGGCGGCATCAACCCGGCAGGTAAGATCGCCATCCGCGCGCGCGCCTGTTGTGGAAACGCGAAATAACAATCTGAATGTTGATCAACTCGGACAACGAAAATTCGATGCACTGGCGGGAGATCTGTTTGCGTCGAATTCATGGGCGCCCAAACCGCCACCCGTTACACCGCAACAGCAGGCCGCCCTGCTATTGCAGCAACAGCAACGCGCTCAGCCCAAAGCGCCGCCGCCAGCGCCGACACCGCCGCCTTTGCAGTTCAAATATATTGGCAAAGCCATTGAAGGTAACCAGATCTGGGTATTTCTCACCCAGGCCGACGAAAATTATATTGCCAAAATCGGTGAAAAAATTGATGACCAGTATCGTCTGGATACGATCAGCGATGAATCCGTCACGCTGACGTATTTACCGCTGAATGCAAAACAGATTCTTCCTATTCATGACAATAAGCAAGCAGGAAATTTCCGATGAGAGTTAACAGGTTATTGAGAAACGTATTCGAGGCAGCCGATGCAAAGCAAAAACAGGCGAAGAAACGGCGTTTATGTCGGATAAATGCGCATTCCGAACCTGTTCTGAACACCGCAGTGGCAATGCAGATCGTTTCTCCGCAGCCTGTTAAGCGATGCGCCGTTCTTTTATTGATGCTGGTTCTGCTTCTCAGCGGTTGCGCGATCAATAACAAAACTTTTCTGAACCGGAACAAGTCACTCGAAGAAGGTCAGCGGCTGATTGAGCTAGGCGAACTGGAGCTGGGACTGATGCGCCTGGAACAGGCGGCGCGTGAAGAACCCAACAACAAGGAAATACGTACAGTGCTGGCGCGGCAGCGTGATTCTGTACTGAGTCAGATGCTGGCTGATGCGAACAATGCACGGCTGTCCGGCGAATTCGAATTCGCCGAGGAAAAATACCAGCGGATTCTCGATTTGTTCCCGCGCAACGAGCGCGCGCAGGCCGGGCTGGAAGCGCTTCAGCAAGAGCAATACCATGTCGCCTCCATCGAGTACGCGCAGCAGCTGCTGGCGCTCGGTGACCTGGAGGCCGCGGAAAATGCCGTGAGAGCCGTACTGCAGGAAAATCCGATGCAACAGCAGGCGCGGGAATTGATCAAGGAACTGAACAAGCATATCGCGCGCGCTGAAACAATGGATCTGACACTCGACACCGCATTCAGCAAACCGCTGTCGATGGAGTTCAAGGACACCGAACTTAAATCGGTGTTTGAAATCATGTCGCGCACCGCAGGAATCAATTTTGTGTTCGACAAGGATGTCCGCCAGGAAGTCAAAGTATCGGTATTCGTGCGCGACAACACCGTCGAGGATATCCTGAGACTGCTGATGATGACCAATCAGCTGGCCTACACCCGGCTGAACGACAATTCCCTGCTGATCTATCAAAACACGCCCGCCAAACAAAAAGAATACCAGGAGCTGGTGGTGCGCAGTTTTCCGGTGGCGCATGCTGATGTGAAACAAATGGTGGCGATGGTCAGAGGGCTGGTCAAAGCCAAGGATATTTATGTGAACGAGCAACTGAATCTGTTCATCATGCGCGACACGCTGGAGGCGATACGTATCGTCGAGAAACTGGTTACGCTGAATGATTTGCCTGAACCGGAAGTGATGCTGGAAGTTGTGATACTGACTGTCAATCGTAGCAACAAATTCACTCTCGGTCCCACTCTGCCACAAAATGCCACGTTCAGCTTCGTCCCGGGAGTAGGCGCTGTTCCTTCCGCCGGGACAGGTACAGGCACAACTACAACAACTGGTGGTGCAACTGGTTCTGTTAAACTTAGTCAGATTGATCAAGTAATTGATGAAAGGGGATTTCCAAATCTGAGAAATTTTGTAGTAGCGAATCAGGTTGCCATTGATTTTGCGCATAATTTATCGAATGCGGATATTCTGGCTAATCCGCGTATTCGGGTAAAAAACCGTGAAGCAGCTAAAATTCATATCGGTACAAGACAACCCGTGTTTTCCGCCAGTGTCGCCGGTGGCGGGATCAGTAACGTAGTTACTTCAACACCGACATTTATCGAGATCGGCACCAAGCTCGATATAGAACCGATCATCGGCATGAATAATGATGTCACCATGAAAGTTCAACTGGAAGTAAGCAGCATTAACGGTTTTGAAGTAGCAAACACAGGAGCAGCTGGAATCAGCACTAGAGCGCCAATTATTGCTACGACGAGCGCGGAAACACACTTGACGCTAAAGGATGGAGAAACCCAGATACTGGCCGGTTTGATTGAAGATATTGACACCAGGGCGGTTGGCGGTCTGGCGGGGCTGATTAATATTCCCGGGCTTGATCGCTTGACTTCAAAACAAACAGTTGATCGACAGAAGCGAGAAGTGATGCTGATGATCACGCCACGCATCATCCGCAATCTTTCGCAATTAACCAACCTGGAAAGCGAATTCCATTATGGCACGTCGAACGAAGCAGGCAAGCTACCGGTCAGGATCCGCAAGACGTCAGCCAGCTCTCTGGCCATCGCACCGGCAGGTGCGGGCGGCAGAGGCGGTGCATCCCTGCTGAGCCGCGGCGCGCAGGCGTTCGGGGGAGACAGATCGGAAGTTCCGTCCAATCCGTTTGCGCAGCAGATCGCGGCAAATAATACCTCCGAACCCACCTTGACGATTCAAGCGCCAACCAACATCACTTTTGACCGGGAATTCTCAGTACGGGTCAGAATGGTTGGTGCAAAAGCTTCGGTTGCCGGCACCGCGCAGGTCAGCTACGATCCGGGCATGATCGAATTGCTCGACGCTGACAACAGTGGCACACATACGGTCAAGCTGGGCAAAGACGAGCCATCCGGCATGGCCGCGCAATTGCGCTTTAAAGTCATCACGCCGAACGCGGGAGAAACGGAAATCAGTGTCCAGAGCGCGGCGGCTGAAGACAAGGAAACCAGCGAATCGGTGGATGTTGCGTTGCCGTCGCCAGCGACGATAAAAATCCAATAAATCGTTGAGATGAATAGACATCGATCATATCGCGTTAATGCATCGCAAGTCTCTCTGCGCGGTTTTACGCTGATCGAACTCATGATCGTGCTGGCGATCATGGCGATACTGGCGACCGCAGCCATGCCGTTACGCGAGCTGGTTGTCAAACGCGAGAAGGAGCAGGAACTGCGCGCGGCGCTGCGCCAGATCCGCAACGCCATCGATGCCTACAAACAGGCCACGGATGACGGACGGATCGAGAAAAAGGAAGATGAATCCGGCTACCCGCGGACACTCGACGATCTGGTGATCGGTGTACCCGATGTCAAGAGTCCGGAGAAAAAAGTCATCTATTTTTTGCGGCGGCTGCCGCGCGACCCGATGCATCAGGACATGGATGTCGCCGGAATTGAAGAAACACCGGCGGCGGATACCTGGGGCAAACGCAGTTATGAAAGCTCACCGGAGAACCCGCGGGAAGGTGATGACGTGTTTGATGTTTACTCCCGTTCGGAAGCCGTCGGCCTGAACGGCATTGAATATTACAAATGGTAACGCGAATGTTGTCGATTCTCCGGCCGCTCCGGCAATGTAACCCAACCAGACAAAGCGGGTTCACGTTGATCGAGCTGCTGGTCGTCATGGCGATCATCGCCACCCTGCTGAGCATTGTCGCGCCGCGTTATTTCAGCGCCATCGATAAAGCCAAGGAAGCCGTTCTGCGTCAGGATCTTCAGATCATGCGCGACGCCATCGACCAATTTTACGCCGATTTCGGCAAATACCCCCTGGATCTTGAAGAACTCGTCGACCGGCGTTATTTGCGCAGTATTCCGATCGATCCGCTGACCGAAAGCAATGAAACCTGGATCGTCATGCCGCCGCCGAATGACGAGGAGGAAGGCGTTTACGATGTGCATAGCGGCTTTACCGGCCGTGCACTGGATGGCACGTTTTACGAGGAATGGTGACGGTGCGCCTGCTATCCGACCGGTATCGTATTGGAACTAAAAACATGAAGCGTGCGCAAAAAGGCGTGGTGTATCTCTGGGCATTGTTTGCAGTAACCGTCGCCGGTGTCGTTCTGGCCGCCACCGGACAGGTATGGCAAATTAAGACACAGCGGGAAAAAGAGCTGGAGCTGCTCTTCATCGGCGATCAGTTCAGAAAAGCGATCATGTCCTATTACAACAACCCGCTTACCGGCGTCCGGCAATATCCCGAAAAACTCGAAGACCTGCTGGAAGATAAGCGCGGCCCTGTACCCATCCGCCATTTGCGGAAAATTTATATCGACCCGATGACGCGGGATGACGAATGGGGAGTGATTATTGAAGAACCACCGCAACAGCAGCAGACTACCGGCCCGCAAACCGGCGCACAGGGCGCGGCAGGTCAGGCAGGACTGGGACTCAATGCCAGCGCAGCCGCCAGCCCTGTTTCCCTAACGCAGGGCATCGCGGGCGTGTACAGCCTGTCCATGCAGGCGCCACGCAAAAAAGCACAATTCCCGGAGCATTTCGCGAATTTTTCCGAGGCTAAAACCTATCAGGACTGGCATTTTGTTTTCAAGCAACAGACTGGAACCGGCTCCACCGGTCAGCAAGGCCAGCAGAGTAGTTCCGGCGCAGCACCGCCAGCCTCGCCTTTTGGCGGATCGGGCGGCGCGGGCGGAGCAAGGTCAGGCGGTGGTGGACAGAATATCTTCGGCGGTCAGGGCGGTGGCGGATCATCCGGACAACCACCGGCAACCGGACAAAATCCTTTCGCACGCTGATCCGGGTTAGTTGTCGATGGATTATCTGCCTGTATTTCTGGATGTCAACAATAAGACCTGCCTGGTTGTCGGCGGCGG
>JADZAR010000158.1 GCA_020852475.1 Nitrosomonas sp. | reverse complement strand
GGTTACGCTGCGCGGCGATCGCTTGCTGGTAGTCGCGCAGCGCGTAATGGGCATTACCGATCCAGTATGCGGCGCTGGGCGCAAGATTGGACTGCGGGTGGTGTTCCAGAAATGTCTGGAACTGCGATCGGGCACCGGCATAGTCGCCGCTGACGAACTGCCGGTAGGCCGCGTCGTAGAACTGCTTTTCCGTTGCGCCGGCAGGTTGCAGGCTCTGGCCGGGTATGGCGGCAATCACTGTTTCCGCAGCGGCGCTCTCCTGTGACGCAGACGTCTGCGCTGCCGGGCTTTCCTCCGGCTGCGGATGGGTGGTGATCCGGGTTCCGTGCGGCGCGTCGATGATTTCATCGGCAGGCGCGGTTGCGCCGCTGGAGCTTTCGGCGGCACCGGCGGCAGGATCGGTATACGTTGGTGGCGGTGCGCCCGGTTGCTCGATCTGCCGCAGGCGGTTATCGAGATCGATATAGAAATCCCGTTGCCGTTTTTGCAGCGAAGCGTTGTCATTATTCAACACTTCAATCTGACCACGCAGTTTGCCGAGTTCTAGGCCAAGCGTTTCCACCTGGGTATACATTTCCACCAGCGCCTCGCCTTTCAAGGTCGCCTCCATCTGGGCGATACGCGCTTCCAGCTGAGCAACCTGCTGACGCAAGGCTTCGATCTGATCTCGTGCCTTGTCATCGCCAAATAATCCTGCCTGGGCAGTGCTGCTGCCGATCAGCAGCAGTAAACAGAAAGCGCGTATCAGCATTGTTTATTCACCCCGGTAAACGATATCCGCGCGGCGGTTCTGGCTCCAGGCCGATTCACCGTTGCCGTAAGCGCGCGGTTTTTCTTCGCCGAAACTGACTGCTTCGATCTGTGCGTTGCTTGCGCCAGACAGTGTCATGATGTTTTTCACGCTGTCGGCACGGCGTTGACCGAGTGCCAGATTGTATTCGCGGCTGCCACGGTCATCGGTGTTACCTTGCAGAATGACCTGGGCGTTGGGATTGTCGCGCAGGAATTGCGCATGCGCGATCACCATGTCACGGTATTCGCTTTTGACTGTAAAGCTGTCGTAATCAAAAAAAACGCTACGTTGCGACAAAATACTGCCGGGATCATTCATCGGATAAAAGCCCGAACCGCCCGAACCATAAGCGCTGCTGTCCGCACCACTGCCACCGCTGCCGTTATAACCGCCGGTTGAATATTCGTCCACTTCGGTGGGTTGCGTGGTCTGGCTGGCGCAAGCCGATAACAAACTGATGATCAATACACCTGCTATTTTTTTCATTTACCGCTCCTATGACTATTAATAAAAAAACAAAATCCGTCCATCTGTTTGGGGAAATGCTGTTTTGTCGATTGTGCAATCATCATTCCGGATGCGCCGCTGAGATGTCAGCGTTTCCTTGGCAGCGGTCCCCATGCCGGTTCGCGGATGTCGCCTGCCTGAACGGACAGATTCTGCCGTGTCGAACCATCGCGGGAAACCGCGGATAATATACCACGCCCCCCGATTTCCGTGGCGTACAGAATCATTCTGCCGTTCGGTGCAAAGCTCGGGGATTCGTCAAATTGGGAATTCGTCAGGATTTGCATCTGACGTGTAGCGATGTCTTGCACGGCGACATTAAACCGGCCGTTGTGCCGGTGAATAAACGTGAAGCTCCTGCCGTCCTGGTTGTAATCCGGGCTGACGTTGTAGCTGCCTTCGAAGGTCAGCCGCTCAGCCGTGGTGGATTCGGATGCGGTTACCGGAATGCGGTAAATCTGCGGACTGCCGCCACGGTCGGATGTGAAAATGATATGACGTCCGTCCGGTGAAAAACTGGGTTCGGTATCGATGCTGGAACTGCGGGTCAGGCGTTGCAGTCCACTGCCGTCGGCATTGATCAGGTAGATCTGCGAACCACCATGCAGTGACAACACCACAGCGAGCTTTCTGCCATCCGGCGACCATGCCGGGGCGCTGTTGCTGCCGGTGAAATTGGCGACGGCCTTGCGCTGCCGTGTCGCCAGTGTCTGTACATAAATCACCGGTTTTTTGTTTTCAAATGAAACATAGGCGATCTGACTGCCATCGGGTGACCACGCCGGAGAAATGATCGGTTCGGTATATTCAATGATCGAGTGTTCGTTGTAGCCATCGGCATCGGCGATCTGCAATGCGTATTTATTGCCCTGTTTCAGTACATAGGCGATGCGCGTGCTGAACACGCCCACCTCACCGGTCAACGCTTCGTAAATAATGTCGGCGATGTGATGCGCGGCGGCGCGCAGTTGGTTCATGGGAACGACCGCGGCATGCGCCGCAAGCTGCGATTGCCGGGCGACATCCATCAGACGGAATTGCACTTCAACCTGTCCGTTTGGCATCGGAATCGTGCGCCCGATTACCAGTGCGCCCGCGCCACGCTCCGACCAGTTGCTGTAGACAACGTCAGCAGGCGCATGTGGTCTCAAACCGCCCGGATCGACCATGCGAAACATGCCGCTGCGGTAGAGATCAGCGGAAACCACTTCGGTGATGCTTTGCTGGAGCCTGTTTTCGTCGGCAAATGGAACGATGGCGATCGGTATCCGGTCTGCGCCGCCGCCGAAAATTTCAATGTTCAGGCGGGAATAGGCCGGCGTGCAGACGACTGAGAGCAGAATCAGGTAGAAGAGGCGGCTAAAGAGCCAGCGGAAACAGTGCGTGGTGCGTCGGTGCGTTGACATGGCAGTAGAAACTCTAAAAATGCAGAAATTATAGCGGATTATAGCAATCATTCTAAGTAATGTACGGTCACATCTAAATTGCGGAATCTATTGAATAATGCCGGATCAGATGGCAATGGCAATGGTTTGGACAAGTGGATTGCACGCTCTACCGCGCTGTCGAACGCCGGGTAACCACTGCTTCTGCGCAACCGAACATCCAGAATATCGCCGCCGGGCAATAACGTCACGTCGAATTCAACCTTCGGATTGCCGGGAAGATCGGGCGGCATCACAACCCGGCTTCTAATTTTGGCCTTGATCATCGCTATGTATTTCCCGATTTCACTTTCAACCTGTGTCCGCGCTGCTGCGGCAGCAGCTGCCGCAGCAGCCTGTTGTGCCGCCTGTCTCGCTTTTTCTTCCTGTTCGCGTTTACGTTGCGCTTCCTGTTCACGGCGTTTCTGTTCTTCCTGTTCGCGCTTCTTCTGTTCCTCCTGCTCGCGTTTCTTTTGTTCTTCACGTTCACGCTGCTTTTGTTCTTCTTCCTGGCGTTTTTTCAGGGCTTCTTCTTCGCGCCGTTTTTGTTCTTCCTGCTCACGTTTCTTTTGCTCTTCTTCCTGACGCTTGCGTTGTTCTTCCTGTTCGCGGCGTTTCTGTTCCTCGATTTCGCGTTTTTTCTGTTCTTCCCGCTCGCGTTGCACCCGTTTCGCGTCAGCTTTTGCTTTGGCCTCCTTGTCCTTGATTTCGATATCCGGACGTTTAGGTGGGGCGGGTTGCGGCTTGACCGGCTCGGGTTTGGGTGCGGTTTTGGGTTCTGCCTTGGGCTCCGGTTCCGGTTTGGGTTCCGGCGCCGGTTTTGGCGGTTGCTTGGGTGGCGGTGGCGGCGCGGGTTGTGGCGTGCTTTTAACAGGCGGCTGTGGCTGCACTACGGGTTGCACCGGCAGATCCTGCCACAGTTCGACCATCATGCCTTCCGGGGGTGTTTCCTTCCAGTGAAAGCCGAAGATCAGCAGGCCGATGAATACCAGATGCACTAGTACGGCCAGCGCCGCCGCCGGCAGTGAACCCGGTTCTTTTTCCGCTGCGTTTTGTGATTTGCCTGTTTTCATTACCGCTTAAATCTATCCGACCTGATCATTTCGGCTGTGCCAGCAGGCCGATCTTCTGTACCTGATGTTGCTGTAGAATGTCCATGACTTTGATGACTTCTTCGTAGCGTACGCTTTTGTCGGCGGCGATGACCACCGGCTGGTCCGCGTTTTGCGATTGCTTGCGCTTGACGGCGTCGACAAGCTGCTGGTGTGTGACGAACGATTCAGTGCCGGTCTGCGCCCGGTCGCGCAAGGCAAGACTGTTGTCCGCCTTGATTATGACTTCAAGCGGTGCGGCGGGTGCTGTTGAGGATTTGCCGATCTGCGGCAGCTCGATTTGCGCCGGGTTGATCATCGGCGCGGTGATCATGAAAATGATCAGCAGTACCAGCATGACATCGATATAGGGCACCACGTTCATTTCGTTCTTGAGTTGGCGTTTGATGCGGCGGGCCATTTTTACCGGATTCCTTATGCGTGTGGATCAGTGCGAAGCTCTGCGCTGAAGGATGTTGGATAATTCTTCCATGAAACTTTCAAACCGGGTCGCCAGTTTTTCGGTGTCGCTGACAAAACGGTTATAGGCAATAACCGCCGGAATTGCGGCAAACAGGCCCATTGCCGTCGCGATCAGCGCTTCGGCAATACCGGGGGCGACATGCGCGATGGTGGCCTGGGAAATACTGGACAGGCTGCGGAATGAATTCATGATACCCCATACTGTCCCCAGCAGACCGATATAGGGACTTACCGAACCTACCGTGGCCAGAAAGGACAGATGCGTTTCCAGTCTGTCCATTTCGCGCTGATACGTGGCCTGCATCGCGCGGCGCGTGCTTTCCATGATCATGTCGACATCGGTGCCCGGTGGATGTTTGCTGAATTCGCCGAACCCGGAGATAAAAATGCGTTCCATGCTGCCTGCGGTATAGCGTGAGGTAGTTGCGCGCTGATATAACGTGTTTAAATCCACGCCGCGCCAGAAATAATCTTCAAATTCATCGCTCTGCCGGATGGCATCACGCAGCACGAATAATTTCCGGAATATATACCACCAGGACAACAGCGAAGCCAGAAGCAGCAGAAGCATGACCAGCTGGACGAATACGCTGGCGCTGCTGATCAGATAAAAAAGCGATAAATCCTCGGTTACGGTTGTGTTCATGTTGGTGTCTCTATTTTTTCTCGTAGATGGGGTGGAATTCTGATCGGTCTCAGGCTTTCCGTACTCACGCACACCACATGAACCGTGGCGTTAACCAGACGTGTCTGGTCGCGTTGTATCTCCTGCGCAATCGATATACGGCTTCTGCCCATGTCAATGACATTGACGTTGATGTGGAGCAGGTCGTCCAGTATGGCGGGCCTGAAATATTCGATTTCAATCGAGCGCACCATAAACTGCAGCTTGTGGGTATTAATCAATTCATGCACATCGAAACCCAGGCTGCGCAGCCATTCGTAGCGGGCGCGCTCCATGAAGTTCAGGTGTGTAGAGTGATAGACAACGCCGCCGGCATCAGTGTCCTGATAATATACCCGGATCGGTAGCGAAAAATGTTGCGATTGCATTGTGTAAAGAAACCTGGGGCGGTAATTAAAATTGAAGCAATTTTATACTATAAAACACGTGAAAATATAACTAAAATCGATTGAAGTTAAAGTTAAATCTGATTGCTGTAGAAGCTGCTGTGCGTCGATGATATGGATCATTTCTTGCCTGAATCCTGCTCGGATAATGCTGTCGTTGCTGTGCTATAGGGGTGTATTTTTACCGTTTTGACGGCTTGATTCTTGACCTGCAGAATTTCCATCGGATTGCCGGCGATATTCAATCCGGTGCCGCCTTCCGGGATATCCTTGAGGTATTCCAGAATCAGGCCATTCAGTGTTTTCGGGCCGTCGAGCGGAAACTGTGTGCCGAGCTTGCGATTCAGGTCGCGCAGCAGCGCGCTGCCTTCAATCAGGTAGCTGCCGTCTTCCTGACGAGCGTAGGTGCTCGCATGCGTGGGTGCGGGCGTTGTGAATTCACCGATAATCTCTTCCAGGATGTCTTCCAGGGTAATCAGTCCCATCCAGTCGCCATACTCGTCGACAACCATGCCGATTCGCTTCCGGTTTTCCTGGAATAGCTGGAGCTGGGTAAACAGTGGTGTTCCGGACGGTATAAAGTAAGGCTGCTGCATAATTTTTTCCAGCGTGACCGCAGTAATCGGTTCACTCTTGATGCGATTCAATACTTTGCGCGTATGGATGACACCGACGATATTTTCCATGCGTTCACGGTAGACGGGCAGGCGTGTGTGGTGGCAAGTCAGTAATTGCCGCTGAATTGTTTCGTCATCGGCGGTGAGATCTATCGCTTCGATCTGACTGCGTGGAACGATCACGTCATCGACGGTGACTGTCTCGAGATCAAGCAGGTTCAGCAGCATGCTCTGGTGCTTTTTCTGAATAAAGTGGCTGCCTTCCAGTACAATCGTACGCAGCTCTTCGGTACTGATCGTTTGCGTGGCTGCGGATTCTTTCTGGGGATTGAGGCGCAGCAGCAGTAACAGGCCGGTAACAAACAGATTAACAAACCATACAACAGGATAAAGCAGTTTGAGCAGCGGCGTCAGAATATAGCTGGCAAAAAGCGCAATACGCTCTGGATAAGCCGCAGCGATGACTTTCGGGGTGATTTCGCTGAATATCAATATGGCGAAGGTGATGCAGATCGTGCCGAGCAGCAAAGCCAGTTCGCTTTGACCGAACAGCATGGCGATAATGACTGCCACCAACGTAGCCGATGCGGTATTCAGCAGGTTGTTGCCGAGCAGGATGACCCCCAGCAGTCGGTCGGTTTTGTCAAGCAGGTTTACGGTCAGCCGGGCGCCCCGGTGTCCCTGCTTGGCCAGATGCTTGAGGCGATAGCGGTTGATCGCCATCATGCTGGTTTCAGACAGTGAGAAGAAGCCTGAAAGAATTAATAATACGAATAATATGCTTAGTAAGATATAAAGCGGTATGTCTTCCAAAAAACACCCCTGGGTCTGGCTCGGTTGAGTAGCATTATATCCATTAACATGCTCGTGCTGTCAGCATCATTACTGCCGGAATTTTATCAGCTGGACGAATTGCTTGACCTGAAAACCTGCTGGATCGAGAAAAGATTCACGCTGGCCGCTGCCGACGATAGCGTCATGATGCGTGTGAATGACAAAAAAGCCGGTCAATTTCTTTTATTCTTCAAAGAAATTGACCGGCGGTTGAGTTTCAGTATCTTTGGAACTGATACCTTGAAAGAGAAGTTTTTGTTGTACGTTGGCGTTTTTCGAAAAAACGGTTTTGCTGCAATGTTTTTTTCGAGTACCCGGTTGTCAGAAATTCAAAAATAAATTGACGGACAGAATATGCTGCATTGAATCCGGACGGCTTGAGTTTCTTCTATTAAGATACTGATTCATATATCCAATCTCTGTTGTGACCATCGGACTGAAGCGATAAGCAAAACCACCGAACAGGCGATTTTGGTCAAAGCCGCTCTGGAAGCCCATATCAACATCGTTAAAGTTCATGAAAATCTCGTTAGCCACAACAAAACTCAGGTTGGGGATTTCTGCAATGGGTATACCGAGTTTGACTAACTGGCGAAAGCGGTGATGGACGTCCGTGCTGCCGGGAATGTCGAAAAAACGCTGTTCAAGACGTGAGCGACTTTGCAACGTGCCAAATGAGAAACGATCGCTCCACAGTATTTGTTGCCAGATGCGGTGTTCGTTGAAAGGACTGCGCGCCGCAAAGGGACGGCTTGTGGGAACCCAGGCATAGCCGAGCCAGACACTGGTCTTTTCGGTTAATGCATAACCTAAAGCTGGTCTGATCAGACTCTGTGAGAACCGTGACGAATCTGCGCCGAAACGTCCCTGACCCTCCATCCACCATAAGATTTTTGAGTTACCCAGCGACTCGAAATTACCCCTTGCCGTAATATTTCCCCATGATTGAAAATCCTCGTCATAGGATGTCGCGGCAGACACTGAGCCGTTCATGATGAACGGTATTGCGGTGAATAACATCAGCATACTTATTTTTTTCAGCATATTTTTCCTCTTTGCTTAATGGTCTGTAAATAAAGTGGTTTGTTTTTTGATTATTGTTTTATTGAAAAATCAGTCTGTTGCGCAGATAAAAGCCGTAAGTTGTGCGTTATTTAAGTCGTGATTGAGGCTTGATGGCGTTGATTCATTTTTGAGTACATGGTTTGCTGGCGATATCCGGATGCTTACTTTTTGATTGGATATTGTTGTATTCCTACCCTGTATTCTATTCGCCGTGCACTTTGTTATCGGATGGTTTGTTACGGTTTTTTTAAGGCGTCATTCTGGAATTTATTCAATATAAATGCATGAATCATATATATAATATAAAGAATTTTTTGCATCTCTGAGAAGAGGATAGCATAGCGAATGTCAAGAATTTGTTAAGAAATGGTTAAGAAAATTTGATGTCTGATATTTTGAAAAATGGTTGCAGTTTGGTTAATTTATCCAGCTGGATTTGTTTATAAGCGGCGTTGCCGGTCTTGATTCGAATAGCCTATGTTTATGCTTTTAACGAACCGAGTTGCTTTGTACCGTGTAGAATAGTTGTGTGATCAAAATTGGCGCAAGACGGTTGGGTTTGTGCAACACAATGTTTTTGTGTTATTTTTGTTTGAAACATTACACCCTGCTCAGTAAGGTTATTCATGTTAAAGTCCGAAGCGGGCGAAAGTGCGCTATTAAAAAGGCTGTAAGAATAGGGCTGAAGATGGGTAGTAATTTAAAGGTAAGTGGAATTTTAAAAAAGAGAATCTGGGAGTTGAAGATGAGTAAAAGCGGTATTTTGTTAAGTTCGTTCGCTATGTTTGCGTTGGTCGGTTGCGGAGCGAGTAATGATTATTCGCCGCCTGCGGATGCAACCGGAGAAAGAATTTTCAGTACGGCCTGTACGGAGTGTCACAAACCATTGAAGGGTGACGTGGCTATGATCCTGAGTGAAAAGGTTGCCAATAAGGAAGCACTGAAGAACAAATTTCAGAAAGGCAGCATGAGAATGCCAGCATTTCCGAACATTCAAGGTGAAGCAGCTGATCGCCTTGCGGATTATCTGTTGGCCAATAGTGAAATAAAATAAGCACTTGATCAGTCCAATCGTCACGCCACGAAACTCATGAGTTTCGTGGCGTGACGATTGGATTTTTAGGCTTTGTTTGCGCCATCTGCTTTTGTCAGGCAATCTGCCGCCTTCATTACATTTTGCGACAACCTGTTAATTCGGGTATCTGTCAAAAATTCTGCAAATACTGTCAATAAAAAAGCGGCCTTTTGTTGTGACCGCTATTTCCTCGTCATTGATGTTCAACAGGCCGGTGCTTTCATAAGTTCTTAGCGCGGTTAATTCGGTGGCGAAATAGTGTCTGAAATTGATCGAGAAAAAGGTTTCCGCTGATTCAAAAGAAATGATACCGTAACTGATCAGTGCATAAATAACCGAGCGGCGTAGCAGGTCGTCGAGAGAGAGTTCCAGTCCGCACATCGCGGGAAATTGGTTTTGATCCAGTTCGGCGTAGTAACACGCCAGATTTTGATGTTTTTGAAGCAATGTTGCGCCCATTTTTCCGATTGCCGATACACCCAAGGCAAGAACGTCACTGTCAGGAAAAATGGAGTAACCGTGTATGCCGTAATGTAGTCGTCCTTGTTGTTGTGCTTTGACGAGCGAATCGTCGTGATGTGCAAATGAATTCAATCCGATATGAATGTATCCGGCGTTCGAGAGCAAGCGGGCCGCATGCAGGCGGACATGAGTCTGGTCTCCCGCTGCATTGCTTATTGTAGGCTCTCCGAAATAGCGGAGATCGATGCGGTTGGGGTGCGTGGTGACAATTTTCTCCAGCACAGCATCAAGTTTATTTTCGAATGGTTTGGTGATGTCCAGTGTTATCCGTATGGTTGTAAAGCCCGCGTGCTGCGCGGTGTGAATCGCGTTCAGCGTAATGGTTTCGTGATGAATCGTGGTTTGTTTGTCGTCAGGATGCGGCAAATCAGGCGTGCTAAGATTCCGCGCGTCAATTGCAATTTCATTGACGCCGATTTCCCGATAAATGTTGATTAATGTAGTGCGGCTGAATCGTGGATTAAGTGTGGCGGAAAAAACAGTCTTTTGATCCAGTTTGAAGTTTTGCTCTAGTGTCTGTACAAGCCGTTCGAATTGATGGCGGTCAAGCAGCATTTGCATGCCACCATCGATAGTAATTTGTTCAATTTTCGGGGCTTGTTGACAAAAATCGCGTAGTAATCTGATTTCTCTAATAAGATAGTCTACGTATTGACTCAAGAGCGTATCGTGATGCGTTCTTTTGGGGTTGCGGTGGTTGTTTCGCAGCAATGCGTTACCGGGGTAAGGCGGGAAATGGAGGTCTATGAGCAGTGGACGGCGGTTGACTCCCCCTTTGTTTACCTGATTAAGATAGATCTTTGGATTAAATGTATTGGTAAAAGCAGCTGGACTAGGATATAAGCCGCGGTAGTAATGATTGTGACTTGGGCGCTCAATCGGACTGGAATCAGGTGTTTTTGGAACGGTCATCGGAAATAGGACATGCCGTGCTGTGCGACTAATTCGGAACATTGGCTAGGGAAATTGCGTTGCGGTAAGATGTTGTATGAAACGCTCAACACGGTTATCAATGAGTAAGTGGGATTCCTAAAAAAGAAAAATCAACACATCTCCCTCCAATATCAGTAAAATTATGCACAGAAGATTGATTATCCGGTTTTGATTAAAATCAATATTAAGGACATCTCTAAAAATACACACTTCGTTACAGTGCGTCGGCGTTCACAAAACATAGTTTCTTACACATCCATTCTCTGCCGTGTGAGTATTTTTTGCTCTTATCCCACTCGGTTTGAAGCACAGAATGATTAGAGCAACCTTAAAAATTTAATTTTTTTGAACTTTTGAATAAGACGAACATTTTGTTACCAGAACGATTCTCGGCTAAAAATTTCGATGTCGCGCATATACGCTCAAGCTGTGCGACTTGCAGTCTACGCGAACTGTGCCTGCCTGTCGGTTTGAATGAAGAAGAAGTAGAGACGCTGGGGGAGGTGATTGTTAACAAGAAAAAAATTCAGCGAGGCGGTTACTTGCATCGCACTGGAACAAAATTTCAGGCGTTGTATGCCGTAAAAAGTGGTTTTTTGAAAACCTGTGTGTTGGAGGAAGATGGACGTCAGCAGGTGACGGGTTTTCATATGGCAGGAGAATTGCTCGGACTGGATGCAATAAGTACCGATATGCATACCTGTGATGCTGTTGCGCTGGAAGACAGCGAGGTGTGTGAAATTCCGTTTTCCAAGCTTGAAGATATCAGTCGGACTATTCCTTCACTGATGCATCATTTTCATAAAATCATGAGCAGGGAAATCGTGCGTGATCATGGCCTTATGTTGCTGCTTGGCAGCATGAAAGCTGAAGAACGGCTGGCTTCATTCTTGTTGAATATGTCGCGGCGTTTTGCAATCCGGGGTTATTCCGAAACTGATTTTAATTTGCGCATGACGCGTGAAGAGATCGGCAGTTATCTTGGTCTGAAGCTGGAAACCGTCAGTCGCGCTTTTTCCAAATTGCAGGAAGATGCAATAATCGCAGTAAACAATAAGCATGTCAAAATTCTGAATCTTGAACGCCTGAAACTAAAAATGGGCAACTCTTCCTGCGCCACTTGAAGTTTATTTGCTGATGCGGTGGCGTCGTATCGGGCGTGATGGCCGTTAATCACTAATCGCATTGATCGGGCAGCGCCAAGTACTGCAATTTAAAATCTGATCGCGATGGTATCGCTTGTCGGTGGTTCCGCGTTTATTCCTTATCAGGAAATCACCGATACCGTCTTGAGTGCGGGCGGGAAGATGCTATAATGCGCGGTTGCTAAGCGTGGAAACATACCAATGCAATCATAATGATAACAAGCGCTGGCAATTTGTTTAATCATATCGCACATCTGTTGCAGTAAAGAGGGTGTTGAAATTGCGTCTAGCTATTTCAAATTCATGGGGCAGATGGAGGTTTAACCCTTTAAGTAAAGGATAATGTATGTCAATAACAATGCGGCAAATGCTGGAAGCAGGTGTTCACTTCGGCCATCAAACACGCTTCTGGAATCCAAAAATGGCCCCTTATATTTTTGGCCATCGCAACAAAATCCACATCATCAATCTGGAACGTACACTGGAGTTGTATGAAGAAACCATGAAATACGTTCGTCAGTTGTCCGCAAACAAAGGCGTGATTTTGTTTGTGGGCACCAAGCGTCAGGCACGCGATATCATCCGTGAAGAGGCAATGCGCTGTGGCTCGCCTTATGTCGATCAGCGCTGGCTTGGCGGCATGCTAACCAATTTCAAGACGATCAAACAGTCGATCAAACGCCTTCATGATATGGAAACAATGGTGCAAGATGGCACGCTCGATAGAATGATCAAAAAAGAGGCGCTTGATTTACAACGCGAACTGGCCAAGTTGAATGCAAGTCTGGGCGGGATAAAAGATATGAAAAATTTGCCCGATGCGTTGTTTGTGGTTGATGTGGGTTATCAGAAAGGGTCTATCACCGAAGCCAGAAAGCTGGGGATTCCGGTGATAGGTGTAGTGGATACAAACCATAATCCTGACGGATTGCACTACATCATTCCAGGAAACGACGACTCCAGCCGCGCGATACGTCTGTATGCTCGCGGTGTAGCGGATGCTGTTCTGGAAGGGCGCAATCGGGCGATCCAAGAAATTGTAGAAATGGCGGCCGAGGACTGATCATTTTGTATAAAAGAACCGTGTTCATGGACACGGTTTTCGGTTTCTCAGGTTTTTTGATTTTGATGACACTCGGCATAGCTTCCATGGGCTGTTGCAGGCAATCGTCAAAGAAAAAGTCTTCATCAGTTAAAAGTGAAGATACTGAGTTTTAATATAGATTGGAGTAAATGAGATATGGCGGCGATTTCCGCAGGCATGGTTAAAGAATTACGTGAGTTGACGGGGCTTGGCATGATGGAGTGCAAGAAAGCGCTGGTTGAAACTGACGGTGATATGAAAGCGGCTGAAGATCTGCTGAGAATTAAAAGCGGTGCGAAAGCGAGTAAAGCGGCGGGCCGTATCGCTGCAGAAGGTGTGGTTGGCGCATATATCTCTGCTGATGGGAAAAGTGGCGCATTGGTAGAGGTGAACAGTGAAACCGATTTTGTGGCTAAAAATGATGATTTTATCAAATTTGCCAATGATCTGGCCGAATTGGCAGCTTCAAAAAAAATTCCGGATGCCCAAATTCTGAGCGAGACCTCTTTTTCCAGTGGAGATGCAGTTGAGGAGGTACGCAAGGCGTTGGTCATGAAACTTGGCGAGAATATCACTATTCGTCGCTGCGAGAGTTATGTTACCGAAGGCAAGCTGGCATCCTACCTGCATGGCGGTAAGATCGGTGTGATGATTGATTACACAGGTGGCGATGAAACGATAGGCAAGGATCTGGCTATGCATATTGCCGCGAGTAAACCTATGTGTGTCGATAAAGATCAGGTATCGGCCGAAGTGCTTGAGCACGAACGTCAGATATTCACTGCTCAGGCAGCTGAAAGTGGCAAGCCGACCAATATCATCGAAAAAATGGTTGAAGGTCGAGTTACCAAGTTTCTGGCCGAGGTGACGCTGTTAGGGCAACCATTTGTCAAAGATCCTGATGTAACGGTGGAAAAATTGTTGGCGCAGAAGTCTGCGTCAGTAAAAAGCTTTACGATGTATATTGTGGGTGAAGGTATCGAAAAGAAAGTCGAGAACTTCGCTGAAGAAGTCAGGGCGCAAATGGAGCAGGCAAAATAAGAATCAAGTCAATTTGAAATCGCCGAAATCCATGACGCCACAATATAAACGCATCTTGCTGAAGCTGTCAGGCGAAGCTCTGATGGGCGATAGTAGCTATGGCATTAATCAATCCGTAGTCAGTCGGATAGTCGCCGAAATTAAAGAAGTCAATAAAATGGGCGTCGAAATCGCGATTGTGGTCGGCGGGGGCAATATTTTTCGCGGCATGAAAACCGCAAATGACAGTCTTGAGCGAGTCACTGCCGATTATATGGGCATGCTTGCAACAGTTATGAATGCGTTGGCGCTGCAGGATGCAATGAAACAGGCAGGTTTGGTGCCGCGCATACAGTCCGCTTTACGGATAGAGCAGGTTGTTGAGCCGTATGTTCGCAATAAAGCCGTGCGTTACCTGAAGGAGGGTTGGATAGTTATTTTTGCGGCTGGCACAGGAAATCCTTTTTTCACTACAGACACGGCAGCCGCATTGCGTAGCATGGAAATGAATGCGGATATTATGCTGAAGGCAACTAAGGTCGATGGTGTTTATACCAGTGATCCTGCAATCGATCCTCAAGCAAAGCGTTATCAGAAAATTTCATTTGATGAAGCGATAGCCAGAAATCTGCAAGTCATGGATGCAACAGCATTGACGTTGTGCAGAGATCAGAAACTGCCGCTGAATGTGTTCAGCATCTTCAAATCAGGCGCGCTGAAACGCATTATAATTGGAGAAAATGAAGGAACGCACGTGGGTGGTATAAGCACAGTTTTACTTTGATGGTGCGAAGACCGGATTTTTCGTTCATTACTTAGTGCTGATTGTAACTTTGCTTATTGGAAAATATTATGATTGCTGATGTAAAGAAATCTGCGGAACAGAAAATGCAGAAAAGTCTGGAAGCACTGAAAGTTGATCTGAGTAAGATAAGAAGTGGGAGAGCGCATACGGGGCTGCTGGATCATGTCACGGTTGATTATTATGGCGCGCCGACGCCGATCAATCAGGTCGCGAACGTTAATTTGATTGATCCGCGTACTATCGGCGTTATTCCTTGGGAAAAGAAAATGGCAAATGCCATAGAAAAAGCAATTCGCGAATCTGATCTTGGTCTTAATCCCATGTCCGTAGGAGAAACCATACGTGTTCCCATGCCACCTTTGACAGAGGAGCGGCGTAAAGAATTAACCAAAATCGTCAAGCAGGAAGCGGAGCAAGTTCGTGTTGCGATGCGTAATATTCGCCGTGATGCAAACGCGCAGCTCAAGGAATTGCTAAAAGCCAAGGAAATTTCTGAAGATGACGAGCGGCGCGGTGAGGATGAAATTCAAAAGTTAACTGATCGCTATATTGCCGAAATTGAAAAAATTTTGCAGGTCAAAGAAGCTGAGTTAATGGCGATCTGATATGTCTTTAGGTACGAGCTCCACGCGCGAAATACCTGATACAGGAGCGATGCCGCAGCATATTGCAATTATCATGGATGGTAACGGGCGCTGGGCAAGAAAACGGTTAATGCCGCGAATGGCGGGACATAAGCAGGGTGTGGAAACCGTACGGAATGTGATTAAATCATGCTCTGATCATGGTATCGAATATTTGACGCTTTTTGCTTTCAGCAGTGAAAATTGGCGCCGCCCTGCGGATGAAGTTTCTTTTCTTATGCAGCTTTTTGCGGGCGCCTTGGAGCAGGAAATAGCCAGATTGCACGAAAATGGCATTCGTTTCAGGGTGATAGGCGATATATCACGGTTCGAGTCCAGGATTGTGAAATTCATTCATCAGGGCGAGCAGCTGACAGCCAGTAATTCCAGACTTACACTGACTATCGCTGCAAATTATGGTGGCCGATGGGATATCATGCAGGCTATGAATAAAATGGTAAAAAACTCCCATGGCCTGTCAAAGCAATTCAAAGAAGAAGATCTCGCGCAATATCTGTCCATGAACTATGCGCCGGAACCGGATTTGTTTATACGCACCGGGGGAGAATATCGCATCAGCAATTTCCTGTTATGGCAGCTTGCCTATACTGAACTATATTTTACGGAAACACTTTGGCCGGATTTCAATGAAAAGGAATTTGATCTGGCCATTCAGTCTTACCAGCGGCGCGAACGCCGTTTTGGTCAAACCAGTGAACAGATTCAACAATAGATCTCGTCGCTCATATGTTATTCATCGAACTATTATTTCTGGCCTGTATCCTGCATTTCATTAATTACCGGACTTTTTTCTGTTGATAAAAGGATCGCCATGTTAAAAACGCGCATCCTGACGGCAGCAGTTGTATTGCCGCTATTTTTGCTGGCGTTGTTGTATTTGCAGAATATCTTCTGGGCGGCTTTGCTGCTGACGCTGGCTGTCATAGGTTCACGCGAATGGTCGACTCTGGCGGGATTTTCGGTCAGGAACACGATTATATTCATGATTCTGACAACGCTGATCGGAGGAGAGTTGCTGTTTCAGCTCAGCGACGCAGCGGAAACCGATGCCTATACAAAAGCGTTGATGGGGATTTATGTTTTGTCCGCGTTTTTTTGGGTGGGCTATGTTCCTTTTCAATTAAAGCAGCCCTGCAAAATTACCAATGTATTCGCACTCATGATGATAGGCTGGCTGCTATTGATTCCCACGATGCTTGCACTCTATCAGCTACGCGCAATCAGCCCGACGCTGTTGTTGGGATTTATGGGAACCATCTGGATTTCTGATACCGCCGCTTATTTTACCGGCAGGGCTTTTGGCAAACGTAAACTGGCATATCACATCAGTCCGGGAAAAACCTGGGAAGGTGTTGCGGGTGCAATGCTGGCTGTTCTGATTTACGGTCTGATATGGGTTTTTGTTTTTGCCGATGGCGCGTATGTGGAGACGCTGGTTCCATTGTTGATCATTTTAGCGGCATTAGGCATCATGGGCGATTTGTTTGAATCGCTCATTAAACGACAAGCGGGTGTTAAAGACAGTGGCAGCATTCTTCCCGGTCATGGCGGTATACTAGATCGTATTGACGCATTGACCGCCGCATTGCCTGTCGCCATACTGGCTGTGCAGATTTTTAATTCTTTTCAACCATGAATAATTCTATCCGCTTTTTGACTATTCTGGGGTCGACCGGCAGTATCGGTGATAGCACACTGGATGTTGTCCATCGTCATCCCGATCGATTCAAGATTCTTGCACTGACTGCGCATAATAATGTCAAGAAAATGCTCGCGCAATGCAATCAGTTTAAACCGCAATTTGCTGTAATGCTGGATCCCGCATCCGCGGAGCAATTAAGAGAAGCAATCAGGTTGACGAAACTGGATACAGTTGTGCTGTCGGGCGTGGAGTCACTGGAGAAAGTAGCTTCATTACCCGAGGTAGACGTAGTCATGGCGGCTATTGTCGGTGCTGCGGGTATACGGCCAACATTTGCCGCTGCGCAAGCCGGCAAGCTTGTGCTGCTCGCCAATAAAGAGACGCTGGTGATGGCGGGCCGGATTTTTATGGATGTGGTCAAAAAACATCATGCCATATTATTGCCGATTGATAGCGAGCATAATGCGATTCATCAGTCGTTGCCGCAGGATTTTAAAGGGAATCTGGCGGAAAAAGGGATCAAGCGCATTCTGTTGACCGCGTCTGGTGGCCCGTTCAGAACCCTGTCGCGGGATTTGCTGACGCATGTAACCCCTGAACAGGCTTGTGCGCATCCGAACTGGGATATGGGGCGAAAAATATCAGTGGATTCCGCAACCATGATGAATAAGGGGCTTGAGGTCATAGAGGCGCACTGGCTGTTTAACGCGCCGCCGGAAAATATTCAGGTGGTTATTCACCCGCAGAGCGTTATTCATTCGATGGTTGAATATGTGGATGGCTCAGTTCTGGCGCAACTCGGTAATCCGGATATGCGTACGCCGATAGCACATGCCATGGGCTATCCTGAAAGAATTGACAGTGGTGTTACGTCGCTGAATATGTTTGATGTTAAGCACCTGGATTTTGAACCACCTGATTTTGAACGGTTTCCCTGCTTGAGATTGGCTTATCAGGCGCTTGAAATGGGAGACAATATGCCCGCGGTACTGAATGCGGCGAATGAAGTTGCTGTAGCATCCTTTCTTGATGAGAAGCTGCCCTTTACGTCTATTCCAGTAATGATAGAGCATGTCATGCAGAATGTGGCGCAACAAACAATACATTCCTTGAGCGATGTGCTGGAAGCCGACAGCATCGCGCGTGAAACGGCGGGAAACTGGCTTGCTGCACTGAATTAGGCAAAAGCGGTTTTTATCGCTTTTCCATACTGCGACTTTTTTCTAATGGTAAGATTACGACTTGGATTACTCGGTCATGCACAAAAGTGAGTACAATCGGAATCGATTTTCAGTAACTCAACTGACTGATGAATGAAATAAAAAAGTCGCTCCTTTCTGCGTGTAATACTGAACAAATATGCCAATACTTTTTACGCTGATCGCTTTTGTCGTTGCCTTGGGCATACTGATCACTTTTCATGAATTCGGGCACTATCTGGTGGCCCGCTGGAACGGAGTCAAAGTCTTGAGATTCTCGGTAGGTTTTGGTCAGCCGATATTCCGCAAGCGTATTGGCAAGGATCAGACGGAATGGGTTGTCGCGGCGATTCCTCTTGGTGGCTACGTCAAAATGCTTGATGAGAATGAAGGCCGTGTAGCTGAAAGCGAATTGTCGCGGGCGTTTAATCGGCAGCCTGTCGGGCGGCGATTTGCCATTGTCGCGGCGGGTCCGCTGGCTAATTTTCTGCTGGCGATTGTTATGTACTGGCTGATGTTTGTCCTGGGCGTGGAAGGTGTTAAGCCGGTCATTGGTTCCGCTGCATCTGATACGCCAGTGGCTCAGGCACGATTCGAAGAAGGCGAAACAATCGTCAGCATTCAGAATGAGGCGGTTGTGAGCTGGCAGGATGTTCGCTGGACTTTATTACGCTATGCCGTTAATCAATCATCCGATGTCAATGTTGAAACAGTCAATCAGCGCGGCGAAATCAATTGGCGACAACTGGATTTGAGTGGCATCCACCCCGATGAGCTGGAAGGTGATGTGCTCGGAAAAATAGGATTTAATGCTTATCAGCCGGAAATCAAGCCCGTTGTAGCCGAAGTGATGTCCGGAGGCGCAGGCGCGCGCGCGGGGCTGGAAGCTGGTGATGAAATACTGGCGGTCAATGGCGCGGCGGTTAACAGCTGGATGGAATTTGTGCCGGAAATACAGTCCAATCCTGACCGCATTCTGGTTCTGGAGATTCTACGCCATGGACAAATTATTGAATTGAGCGTGACGCCGCAGGCAGAAATTGAACATGGTCGAACAATCGGCAGAATTGGTGTCACGCCGGTAATTGACCAATCCGCCTTTGAAGCACTGCGTGTGATTGTAACCTATCCGGCTGATGAAGCAGTCAGAAAAGCGCTGGAAAAAACATGGGAAACAACAGCACTGACGCTACGGATGCTATACAAGATGATTTTTGGCGAGGTATCCTGGAAGAATGTCAGCGGCCCGATATCCATCGCGGATTACGCCGGTCAATCCGCACAGATGGGGCTGGTTTCCTATCTTGCATTTCTGGCGTTGATCAGCGTCAGTCTGGCGGTGCTGAATCTGTTGCCCATTCCGGTTCTGGATGGCGGGCATTTAATGTATTATATAATTGAGGTTATTAAAGGATCACCGGTTTCGGAAAAGGTCATGATTATCGGTCAGAGGGTTGGTTTGGCCATGTTGTTTACGCTGATGACATTCGCAATTTATAACGATATTAGCCGACTTACTACTGGTTAAAAAATGATCTTCAAATCCTTTGTTGCGCTGGTTATCTTTTTGTGCGCATTTCCAGCCTTGGCGGACGAGTCGTTCGTCGTCATCGATATCCGTGTCGAAGGCATTCAGCGGACAGAGGCGGGCACAGTGTTCAGTTATCTGCCCGTGAAGGTGGGTGATACGCTCGATGCGGCAAAAGCGACTGCGGCAGTCAAGGCGCTGTATGCAACCGGTTTCTTCAAGGACGTCAAACTGAAGACCGAGAGTGGTGTGCTGATTGTGCAGGTTGAGGAGCGTCCGGCGATAGCACAGATAAACATCACAGGCGCAAAGGCTTTTGAAAAAGACAAACTCAAGGAAGGCCTGAAACAGGCGGGATTGTCGGAATCCCGGATATTCAGCCGTTCCATGCTCGATCGCGCCGAACAGGAACTGAAAAGGCAATACATCAGCACCGGTAAATATGCTGTTCAAATCACAACGACAACAACGCCGCTGGAGCGCAATCGCGTCGCGATCAATTTTGATATCAAGGAAGGACGAACAGCGCGCATCAGACAGATCAGCTTTGTCGGTAATGAAACTTTCGATGACAAAACCTTGCGCGGTCTTTTTGTTTTGACGACACCGGGATTGCTGACCTGGTTTACGAAAAACGACCAGTATTCCAAGCAGAAATTATCTGCGGATCTGGAAACAGTGCGTTCATATTATCTGGATCGCGGTTATCTGGAATTCAGTATCGAGTCCACGCAGGTCTCAATCACGCCTGACATGCAGGATATTTATATCACTGTCAATATTGCCGAGGGGAAACAATACACCGTATCCGACATCAATCTTGCCGGTGAATTGCTGGTACCCGAAGAAGAGCTCAGAAAACTGATATTGCTGCAGCCCGGTGATGTGTTCGCGCGTCAGAAGCTGACGGAATCCATCAAGTTGATTACTGATCGCCTGGGGGATGACGGTTACGCATTCGCCAATGTCAACGCCGCTCCCGATCTTGATCCTGAAAATCTGCAAGCGGGATTCACGTTTTTCATTGATCCCGGACGACGTGTTTACATCCGCCGGATCAATATTTCCGGCAATGACCGAACCAAGGATGAAGTGATTCGCCGAGAATTCAGGCAGATGGAAGGCGCGTGGCATTCAACATCAAAAATCAATCTTTCCAGGCAGCGCGCCGACCGCCTGTTCTTTTTCAACAGCGTGGATGTGGAAACGCCGCCGGTTCCCGATGCACCTGATCAGGTTGATGTCAATGTTCGGGTAACCGAGAAGCCAACCGGTGCTGTGATGTTCGGCGCAGGGTTTTCGGATCGCGAGGGGTTGATACTGAATGGTTCTGTTTCACAGGATAATATCTTTGGTACAGGCAATCATTTAAGCTTGCAAGTTAATACAGGCAGGATTAATCGCGTTTTTTCCGCATCCTTTACGAATCCATATTTTACGGTCAATGGTGTCAGCCTGGGATTCGATGTGTTTCGCAGGAATTTGAATACCTCACGCTTATCGAGGGTCAATGCATTCAGAACGACAACCACGGGCGCCATCATGCGCTTTGGTATTCCCATTGCCGAGAATGACATCGTATCGTTCAGCGCGGGCGCTGAGCAAACCAGTATAGACACGTTTGCAGACAGTCTGCCGCGTACCGTTCGGTTTGTCGAACAATTTGGCAGCACCACAAATAATCTTCCCGTGACGGTGAGCTGGGCGAGGGACAGACGCGATAGCGCCATTTATACCACGTCGGGCACTACGCACCGCTTGTTTGCCGAAGCCAGCGTTCCGGGCGCCGACCTGAATTATTATAAAGTCAGCTATAACCAGAGAACGTATTTTCCGCTGACCCAGATGTTCACGTTATTTCTGAATACCGAATTTGGAATAGGTGATGGTTATTCAGGAAAGCCATTGCCATTCTTCAAGAATTTTTTTGCTGGCGGCAATAATTCAATACGTGGATATGATCTGAATTCGCTTGGTCCGAGAGAAGGTATTCCGAACTCGGACAGAACCTTTGCACTAGGCGCCAGCAAACGTCTCGTAGCTAATCTCGAGTTGTTGTTTCCCATGCCCTTCATGAAAGACGATCGCTCAGTCCGTCTGGGTGCTTTTGTCGACGCGGGGACGGTATTTGATCGATTCAAGGCAAAATATGATGAAAATGGCGTGCTTATCGAAAGAGGGTTTTCGGATTTGATGCGCTATTCCGCAGGTATTTCGGTGACCTGGATATCACCGATGGGACCATTGAAAGTCAGTCTGGCCAAACCGCTTAATGAGAAACCGGAAGATAATATACAGGCGTTTCAGTTTCTTTTTGGGCAGCAGTTCTGATTTGTGTGATGACCAGTCGGGGGCATCTGTTGCACTTGAATTTCCTGTGGCGATATATTTTGATAACGCTTATCCTGACACTGTCACCAGAGCCTGGTATTGCTTATGCCAACGATACAATCAAGATCGGCGTGGTAAACACCGAAAAAATTCTGCGTGAATCTCGCCCCGCACTGGCAGCACACAAAAAAATTGATCAGGAATTTCTCCCACGGGATGCTGAAATAAAGGAAATGGCTGAGCAGACTCGGGTGATGCAGGACCGGCTGGAAAAGAAAGGCGCAACCATGAGTGACACTGATCGGCTTGAGTTGGAACGTGAACTTGCCAATCTGAGCCGCACTTATCAGCGGGCGCAACGCCAGATGCGCGAGGATCTGACTGCGCGTCAGAACGAAGAATACGGTGTTATTCTCAATCGGATTGATCAGGCCATCCAGCAGATTGCTGAAAAAGAACGCTATGATCTTATTCTGCAGTTGCAGGATTCAGTCTATCGCAGTCAACGTATCGATATCACTGATCAGGTGATTGAGGTATTGAACGGCCGCGCTGCCTCACAATGATTCTTGAAATCTGAATCAGAAAAGGAAACTACAGATGAATATTCATGAAATTCTTAAATACTTGCCGCATCGTTATCCATTGTTATTAGTGGATAGAGTTATTTCCATTGATGCGGGAAAAGATATTGTTGCGTTGAAAAACGTATCCATTAATGAGCCCTTTTTTGCCGGGCATTTTCCCCACCATCCTGTAATGCCGGGTGTGCTGATTGTTGAAGCGCTGGCGCAGGCCGCGGCACTGCTGACACTGAAAACAGAAGAAAATACCCGCAAGGAGGATTCGGTCTATTATTTTGTGGGCATTGATGGCGTACGTTTCAAAAAACCGGTAACAGCCGGAGATCAGCTTATTCTCAAAGCCACCATTGATCGCCAGATAAAAGGGCTGTGGAAATATTCAGTTCGGGCGGAGGTCGACGACCAGCTGGTCACGGAAGCTAAGCTGATGTGCACGGCCAGAAGCGTGTAGCTGTTTGCCCGATACAGCGAAAGCAGCATTCTGGTCGGTTGGTAAAGTGAGTCGATTAATCGCCGGCGTTGATGAAGCAGGGCGCGGTCCGCTTGCTGGTCCTGTTTTTGCGGCATGTGTGATTTTAGGCCCGGAACATGGCATTGCCGGTTTGGCGGATTCCAAGCAATTAAACGAGAGAAAGCGTGATTATTTTGCCGCACTGATCAAGGAGCGCGCTCTGGACTGGAGCGTGGCGTCTGCTTCGGTGGCGGAAATTGACCAGTTGAATATCCTGCAGGCGACATTACTGGCAATGCAACGTGCCATTGTACAGCTGTCGGTGATGCCGGACAGTATTTTAATCGATGGCGTGCATGCGCCAGCAAAGATCAAGATTCCGATGACTGCCGTTATAAAAGGCGACGCTTTGATTGCAGAGATTGCCGCGGCGTCAATTCTGGCAAAGACTGCGCGCGATGCCGAAATGATGGCGCACCATTTGCTTTTCCCGCAGTATGGATTTGACCGGCATAAGGGGTATCCTACAAAAGAACATATCGCTGCACTTAAACACTATGGCGTCACAAAGATACACCGGCAGAGCTTTGCTCCCGTGAAAGCGATTGGAAACAGCAATGATTGAATTATCAGAATTTTGTGCGAAGGAATCAGTATGGAGATCCTGAAAGTTTTGCATCTCTTAGGTGTCGTTGTTTGGGTGGGCGGCATGTTTTTTGCCTATATGGTCTTGCGTCCCGTGGTGAATCAACAGCTGCAACTACCGGAGATGTTTAAATTCTGGCAAGCGATTTTTGGCAGCTTCTTTCACTGGGTGTGGCTGTCAATAACGATAATTCTTGCGAGCGGTTTTCATATGGTTGCCGAAATGGGGGGGCTGGGAAAGTTGTCGTTCAACATCTATTTGATGGCTGCTTTGGGCATGATGATGGTGCTTATTTTTCTTCACGTTTTTTTTACAGCGTATCGTAAATTCAGACGCTATGTGGCAGCTGAGGAGTGGCAGTCGGCAGGTATAGCTTTGGTACAAATCAGAGTGCTGATCGGACTAAATCTGGTTATCGGTCTGGTGACTGTTGCGATCGCGGTATTGGATACGTAATAATTTTTCATGGACACTATTTAAATAGTTAAACTTCTTACTTGGATTGAATAAACATATGTTAATAGAAAAGAATACCGTGGTTTCGTTACATTACGAGCTATCAGACACATCCGGAAATATTATTGAAAAAACCGATGAACCGATCAGTTATCTGCATGGCGGTTACGATGGTATTTTTCCTTTGGTGGAAGAAGCATTGCACCAAAAAGCAGTGGGTTTTTCCTGCACGGTTTCAATGGAACCGGAAAATACGTTTGGTGAATATGACGGCAGCCTGATTCATATCGAGCCGCGCAGTGCATTTCCTGATAATGTCAGTGTCGGCATGCGTTTTGAGGGTGCTCCGGAAGGTTCGGAAGAATTTATCGTCTATACGGTGACCGATATTGAAGATGATAAGGTGGTTGTTGATGGTAACCATCCCTTGGCAGGAATGAAGCTCAATTTTTCCTGCACAGTGATCGATATACGTCCGGCAACAGCGGAAGAAATCGCACATCAGCATGCCCATGGGCCGCATGGACATGCGCATTAACAGACGGTTAAACAAGAATCTTCTATCCTTTCTTACTGTTGTTGCTCGTTGAGCATCTGTTTGAGCTGATACAGCTGCTCGAGCGCTTGTCTTGGCGTCAATTCATCAGGCGAAATCGATTGCAGCAAGGTAATGACAGGGTTCTCAATGAAGGCTGCGGTTAAAGCGTGATGCTCGTCTGTGGCGCTATCATCGAAAAAAAGATCCAGTTGTGGTTGCTTGTCCGGACTATTGGTTTCCAGTGCTGAGAGGTGTTTCTTTGCGATTCGAATGGCGGCCCCGGGAACGCCGGCCAAAGCGGCAACCTGCAACCCATAGCTACGGCTTGCCGGGCCCGCGGCGACTTTGTGCAGAAAAACGATATGATTTTTATGCTCCACGGCATCCAGGTGCACGTTGCGGATTTGTTTGAATTCCGTCGCGAGCGCGGTTAATTCAAAATAGTGCGTGGCAAAAAGCGTACAGCTCTGATTCCTGGTCAACAGATAACGCGCAATGGCGAAAGCAAGCGCGAGTCCGTCAAAAGTCGATGTGCCGCGACCGATTTCATCCATGAGTACAAGACTATGTGCGGTTGCATTATGCAGAATATTGGCCGCTTCCGTCATTTCAACCATGAAAGTAGAGCGTCCGCCAGCCAAATCATCCGATGCACCGATACGGGTAAAAATCTGATCAAGAATGCCAATATGCGCTTTCGCTGCGGGTACAAAGCTGCCGCAATGCGCCAGTAATGCAATCAGTGCGGTTTGTCGCATATAGGTTGATTTGCCGCCCATATTAGGGCCGGTAATCATCAGCATCTGGCATTGGCTGTAATGGTGCTGACCGAGTTGTACGTCATTGGGGATATAGTGCTCCACCTGACGCTCAACGACGGGGTGGCGACCTTCTTCAATATCAATAACGTTCTCATGCGACAACACCGGCGCAGAATAGTCCAGTGATTGCGCGCGTTCCGCAAAGGTGTTCAGGACATCGATTTCCGCCACACCGGTGGCGATCTTCTGCAAGTTCTGTACGTGCCTTGACAGCTTGTCGAGTAAATCATCGTACAGGTATTTTTCACGTGATAAGGCTCTGTCCTGCGCGGCCAGAGCTTTATCTTCAAAAACCTTGAGCTCGGGTGTGATATAGCGTTCGGCGCTTTTCAGTGTCTGCCGACGGCGGTAATTTTCGGGTATTTTGTCGCTGTGCGCGTGTGTGACCTCGATATAAAAACCGTGCACGCGATTATATTCTACCTTTAAATTGGAGATTCCTGTACGTGCTTTTTCCTGTGCTTCGAGTTGTAACAGAAATGCGCCGCAATTGTTCTGTAAAGTCCGTAGCTCATCTAATTCGCTGTCGTAATCGTCTGCGATGACATTACCTTCGCGCAACACGGCCCCAGGCTCGGGTTGAATCGCCTTTTCGAGCAAGTCGACCAGTTCCGGTTCCGGTTGAATGGCCTGTGACAGGTATACGATTCTGTGCGCAGTGCACCCATGCAGTGCATTGATCACGCCGGGCAATTGTTTCAGGCTATCGCGCAGACCGGATAAATCTCTGGGACGCGCCGATTTCAATGCAATGCGTGCGGTGATGCGTTCAATGTCGGTAACATGTTTCAAACATTCATGAACCGCGATATAGATATTGCGTGTAATCAGATTCGCCACGCTATCCAGTCGCTGTTGAATGGCTGGCAAATCCCGCAATGGATGATGGAGCCAGAACTGCATCAGACGGCTGCCCATGCTGGTGGAACAAGTGTCCAGCAAGGAAAGTAGTGTCGGCGCACGATCTCCGCGAATGGTTTCTGATAGTTCCAGATTGCGGCGCGTGGCCGCATTCATGCGCACATACGCACTATCACGTTCAGACTGCAAGGACGTTAGATGAATGGCGGCACTGCCTTGAGTCAGGCGGGTATATTCCAGCAAGGCATTGGCTGCGCATAATGCTGTCGGCAAATCATCGCAACCAAAACCGGAAAGATCTTGTGTATTGAAATGCCGGGTCAGACTGAGAGTTGCATTTTTATGATCAAATTGCCAAGGTGGCAGATGTTTTATGATCCAATGTTCCGCCAAACCATGCACGGATTGATAGGCTTCGGGCACGAGGATTTCGGCGGGCTGTAAACGCTCCAGCTCACTAATGAGCTGGTCGGGTGATGTTTGCATTAATCGTAACTGTCCCGCCGCCAGATTAAGCCATGCCAACCCAAGTGTTGAATCCTGTGCATATAACGCCAGCAGTAGGCAATCGCGCTTATCTTCCATCAACGCGGCATCGGTCAGCGTGCCGGGCGTGACAATCCGTGTAACTTTGCGCGCGACCGGCCCTTTGCTGGTTGCCGGATCACCAACTTGTTCGCAGATGGCGACTGATTCACCCAGTTTGACCAGTCTGGCCAGATACTGCTCAGCCGCATGATAGGGTACTCCCGCCATTTTGATGGGTTCTCCGGCAGAGACGCCGCGTCGTGTCAGCGTGATATCGAGCAGAGCGGCTGCTTTTTCAGCATCTTCATAAAATAATTCATAAAAATCTCCCATGCGGTAAAACAACAGCATATCGCTGTACTGTGCCTTAATGCCCAGGTACTGCTGCATCATGGGGGTATGCGTTGTTTCGTTTTTCATTGCACTGCCGACCTGATTATGTATTGGAAATATAGGATTCTACCGAAATGATCGCTATTCAGGATTCTTCGTTGAGCAGCGATGCCGCGGCAATGGAATTGTCTTAAGGTTCTGACATAAAGGAGTTGATGAATTCATCGGATCAACTGTTTGACTGTAAACGGATGGCGTATGGGGGATTCAGGCAATTGATCCACGCGTAAGCACTATGAAGAACACAAAACTCTATTACTCTGGCATTTCTCTGGATGAAAGAACTCATCTCGGCAGTGTAAAAGACATGCGATGGGAGGTAGCGGACATAAATAATTAGTGAATGGCTCTGCTGACGTTTACTTCCCAAAAACGTTAAGTTGAACTGTTGTGCTATAACAAACATAAGTTGCATTTTATGAGCGCAGGCGTATAATTACGAATTATTATCATTATTAATAATAGGTTAGCGAGTTTGTCTCCATTGATCATCGTGCCTCAATATCCGGCTTTTCAGGCGTCTCCTCATTATTCATGAGAATTACTTTTTTTCGATAGTCCTTCGATTGGCATAAATCTTTTTTTCAGTCTGATTAAAATCATAAATAATAGCCCAGCGCATGATGAAAACCCGTAACCCGATAGGGAAGATCAGCTTAGCTGTGTTGATCAGCCTGATTTACATACTGTGTCCTCTGCAATCCGGCATGGCCGAATCTTCAATCAATACAGTATCCAGCGTAAAATCCTACACGATTGAAGCCGGACTGTTAAGGGATGTCTTGGCACAGTTTGAAGCGCAGTCGGGAGTAAATCTGATTGTTGATCCTGATCTGCTACAGGGCAAAGTATCCTTTGGGTTGACCGGTGATTTCGAGGTTAGGCAAGCGCTCGATCGATTGCTGGAAAATTCCGGTTTGCAGGCTACGCGATCAGAAGCCGGCTATGTCATTGCTGCGGCTGCAACAGCAGCCGGAGTCGAACAGATTGTAACTTTGCCATCGATTCAGGTCACCGCGGATGCAGGCAATCGCTATGCTGCCACCAGTACCACGGCCGCGACTAAAACGAACACATTATTGCGCGATGTGCCGCAGTCGATAACCGTGATTACCGACGATTTGATCAAAGATCAATCCATTCGAAGTCTTGCTGATGCGGTTCGCTACGTTCCCGGCGTCGGCATCTCTCAAGGCGAAGGAAACCGCGATGCGCTGGTGTTTCGCGGAAACCGTTCGACTGGTGATTTTTTTATCGACGGCCTGCGTGATGATGCCGAATTTTATCGCGATCTGTATAACATTGAACGCATTGAAGTGTTGAAAGGCGCCAATGGCATGATTTTCGGACGTGGCGGTTCGGGAGGCGTAGTCAATCGAGTTACCAAGGAAGCACGCTGGAGTCCGGTACAGGAATTTTCGTTCCAGGGTGGATCATTTGAACAAAAAAGAATGTCCGCGGATGTCGGTTATGTCATTAATGACGTTGCTGCGCTGCGATTGAATGCTTTATACGAAAATTCAGGCAGTTTCCGGGATGGCGTTGATATGGAACGGCTCGGTATTGCACCCACGCTGACCATTAAACCGACGCATCGTACGAAAGTTGTTGTCAACATGGAGCGCTTTCACGATGACCGTATCGCCGACCGCGGAATTACCTCTGTTGTCGGCGGCACCGGTCAAGTAACCGGGCCTGTCGATGTCAGACGCGCGCAATTTTTTGGCGATCCCCGGCGAAGCAATGCCAATGTGGATGTATTATCGTTTGGCACTTTCATTGAACATAAATTCGATTCCGGTTTTACCGTACAGAATCGAACGAATTACACGACGTACGATAAATTCTATCAAAACGTATTTGCAAGCGGTGGGCTCAATCTGGTAAGCGGATTGCTGCCTATCGGCGCCTACAACAATGCGACCGAGCGGGACAATGTTTTCAATCAGACCAATGTGCTGTATTCATTGAACACCGGTCCGATCTCGCATACGCTGCTGGCCGGTATCGAAGTCGGGCGGCAGGAAACACACAACCGGCGTGAAACCGGTTTGTTCAATAATAGTGCGGATAGCGCCAATTTTTTTGTGCCGATCAGTAATCCGGTCACCAATGCGCCAATCACCTTTATAAACCGGAATTCAGGCGACGGTATCGATGCTTTGAATCGCAGTGTCGTGGATGTTCTTTCACTCTATATTCAGGATCAGATCGAAATCATTCCGCAGATTCAAGTCATTGCCGGAGTGCGTTACGACTTGTTCGAGGTTAATTTTCAGCAGAAAAATGGTGCCAGAGATCATATAAAAACTCAGGATGATTTGATTGCGCCGCGTTTCGGCGTGATTTACAAACCGATTGAGCCGGTATCGCTATATGCAAGCTATAGTCAGGCTTTTGTGCCGCGCGCCGGTGATCAGCTGAATGCACTGAATGTTACGGTGGAAACATTGAAACCGGAAAAATTCACCACAATGGAGGCTGGCGTCAAATGGGATATTCGTCCGGATCTGGCTTTTACCGGTGCAGTCTATCAACTGGATCGCACCAATGTCATTAATTCGATTGTTGGCGGACAGACTTTTTTAAGCAAAGGTCAGCGTACTGAGGGTGTTGAAGTCAGTCTGGTCGGCCAGTTGACGCAAAACTGGAGCGTAATGGGCGGTTATGCTTATCAAACCGGGGAGCTGACCAGCGATGTATTCGGGATTGCCAAAAAAGGCGCGACCGTCGCCGAACTACCACGCCATACGTTCTCAATGTGGAGTCGCTACGACATCACACCTAATATTGGCGCGGCGGTTGGTGTGATCCATCGTGACGCCATGTTTGCTTCCTTGACCAATCGAGTGAGTTTGCCCGATTTCACGCGTGTTGACGCCGCGTTGTTTGCCCGTTTCACTAAAAGTTTCCGTGGTCAGTTGAATATCGAGAATCTGTTTGATACGCATTATTTTGCTTCTGCACAAAATGATTTTAATATCACCCCTGGTTCGCCCATTGCTGTCAGGGCAAGTCTGATCGCGAACTTTTAGTCGAGTACGAAAATTTTTGTTTGTATTAATTAATAATAATTATTATTATCATCATTATTTTGATTAGTGATTTTACTAACTGCTCTTGGGAGGAGCCTATTATGCCTAAATTAAGAAGACTTAATTTATGGATTAAATCTGTCATTGTCAGTTTGTGCATGCTTGTTGTCTGCATTGGTCAGGCTACTGCGGCATCGAATGTGACGGCTATTGAATCAGCGGTTGCCGATTTTCAAACCATAGGAACGTTACGCAGAGAATTTCCGATTAATGCCGATGCGCTGACAACCGCTTACAGCGGTGCGCTGAAGACATTGGCGCAGGAAGTGGATGCGGCTTCGGAGCTAAATCTGGATAGCAAAGTCCTGGCGGCTATTGAAGAGATCAGAGACGGCAATGAGCCGCTGCTTGCAGCCCAGGTAATAGACAAATCGTTGCAGCATGTTTTTTTTCAAGCCATTCTGGATCGTATTACCGCTGTTAACGCCAATTTTGATGGCGGAACAACAGCTGATCTTACCCGGCAATGGGATGAAGCCGCGGCCGCCTTCGAAGCCATCAAAGGAACAGCCGCCAGGGAAAATAAGGTTATTACCGCAGATCGACAATCGATTGAAAGCGGCAGTAATCCCGGTCTTGATGTTTTGATTTCATCAGCATTCGCGAATGGTAAAACAGCCTTAAACAAAGCAAATCCGGAGGAAGATAAAATCGCCGTTGCGATTCAGCGGCAGGTGATACGGATTGCACTGGCCCGTGCCTACTACATTGGTGTGTTGCGGGAAGTGGAGGGCATTATTAAAGGTCTGAATGACGCTGACGTGGAAAGCGCGCGTGAAAAACAAAAAGAAGGCGAGATTTTTTACGGCAATATTGAAGCGTTTGTTTCTCGATTTAATCCACTGGGAAATATATTGATCAAGCAACAATTCACTGGAAATATCACCGATGTCAACACCGATCAGGTTGTCAGTGAATTAAGTAAAGGATTTATTGGTCGTGTCAAATCCGAACTGACCGCAAATGAAACCAGCGTTGGCAGCGACCGCGGGCGTGCGATGGAAGTGGCCGAAGAAGCGTTGCTTTATGCCAACGTTTTTATTCCGGATCTGGAAGTTCGCATGGGTGCTTCTGTACGAACCAATCTGGAGAATGCACTAGTTGATTTGATCGAGGCAAGTAATACCAGTAATGCCACGGCTGCGGCGGCTGCGCGTCAAACCATTTCAGCGATTCTGGCTGAGTATGAGAATACGCTCGAATTGGCTGAATATGATAAGGCGCAGGATACCTCCGTGGTTGTGGATGGCGCGCTCAGCGCATTCCAGGAAATCGGCACGTTGCGAAGAGAATTTCCGATGAACACTGATGCCATTGCCGCAGCCTACGCCGGGGATTTGCAACAACTGACACAAATCGTTGATCAGATCT
>JADZAR010000157.1 GCA_020852475.1 Nitrosomonas sp. | reverse complement strand
TCGGCATGGCGGTATTTACCGGTATTGCGCTCGATTTTCTGATTCGCTAATCCGCATGTCATGAGACTATGAAATACAAAGACCTTCGTGATTTTATCGCGCAACTCGAAGCCATCGGCGAACTCAAGCGCATCCCGGTCGAAGTCGATCCCCGGCTCGAAATGACCGAAATTTGCGATCGCATCCTGAAAGCCGGCGGTCCCGCGGTACTGTTCGAAAAACCGAAAGACCACACCATGCCGGTGCTCGGCAATCTGTTCGGCACACCCAAACGGGTCGCCATGGGCATGGGACAGACATCGGTCGAAGCGCTGCGCGAAGTCGGCAAGCTGCTGGCGTATCTGAAAGAACCTGATCCGCCGAAAGGGCTGAAGGATGCCTGGGACAAGCTGCCGGTACTCAAACAGGTCTTGAACATGGCGCCCAGGGTGTTAAGCAGTGCGTCCTGCCAGGAAATCGTCTGGGAAGGCGATCAGGTTGATCTGGGTAAAATTCCGGTGCAGACCTGCTGGCCCGGCGATGTCGCGCCGCTGATCACCTGGGGGTTGACGGTCACGCGCGGACCCAACAAAACCCGCCAGAATCTCGGCATTTACCGTCAACAGGTCATCGCGCCGAATAAAGTGATTATGCGTTGGCTGGCGCATCGCGGCGGCGCGCTCGATTTCCGTGACTTCTGCCTGAGGAATCCCGGCCAGCCGTATCCGGTCGCCGTTGCACTGGGCGCCGACCCGGCAACCATACTCGGCGCGGTAACGCCGGTGCCCGACACGCTGAGCGAATACCAGTTCGCCGGATTGCTGCGCGGCTCCAAAACCGAAGTCGTCAAATGCCTCGGCAGCGATCTTCAAGTGCCCGCAAGCGCCGAAATCGTGCTCGAAGGCGTAATCCATCCCGATGAAACCGCGCGCGAAGGCCCGTACGGCGACCATACCGGCTACTACAACGAACAGGAAACCTTCCCGGTGTTCACCATCGAGCGTATTACCATGCGCCGTAATCCGATTTACCATTCCACCTACACCGGCAAACCGCCTGACGAACCGGCGATTCTCGGCGTGGCGTTGAACGAAGTCTTCGTCCCGCTACTGCAAAAACAATTCCCCGAAATCACCGATTTCTACCTGCCGCCCGAAGGCTGTTCGTACCGCATGGCGGTGGTCAGCATGAAAAAACAGTACGCCGGCCACAGCAAGCGCGTGATGTTCGGTGTCTGGAGCTTCCTGCGCCAGTTCATGTACACCAAATTCATCATCGTCACCGACGACGACATTGATATCCGCGACTGGAAAGAAGTCATCTGGGCCATCACCACCCGCGTCGATCCTGCGCGCGACACCCTCATCGTCGAAAACACCCCGATCGACTACCTAGACTTCGCCAGCCCGATCTCCGGCCTCGGTGGCAAAATGGGACTCGATGCGACCAACAAATGGCCGGGCGAAACCAATCGCGAATGGGGGACGCCGATTGTGATGGATGAGGCGGTTAAGCAGAAGGTGGATGCGATGTGGGGGAAGTTGGGATTGTAACCGCTCTTACCAATGTTGTTTCACTAGACCCGTTTTTGTTTGCATAGAAAATGAATCTTTTTGAATTATTAAAGCATAGAATAAGGGCAACAAATATACCCATGCAAAGCAGCGTATCAAGTCTTACATTACAACATCCGCGGAGAGATTTGCTCTCACATTCTGCAATAAACCGGCAAATTCAAGTTTGATTCGTCAGATCAAATCGATCTTCTATCCATTCCAGGCGCTCCCAAACCCTGTCCATGGAGACTACTGGCGAGCACCGGCTTCATCGCCTACTGTGCATTGCCTAATGGCACCCAAGCCAGAGTAATGCTTGTCATCACGATTCAATCAGACATTTTACGCATGTCATGCTACAATTTACGAGTAACACAGAAGCAGTAATAATTTTTATAAATTTTTATCAACAAGGCTACAAATGAAACTTTCATCAATTTTTGCAATTTTATTCGCTCTTACATTGGTCGCTTGTGGTGGACCATCTGCACCAGAAAGTGCTTCATCTGAAAGTTACGGTACGACACATGAAGGCAAACCAGCTGAAGGTCGTAACGCACTAGAAGAATAAGCAAGTATCAGAACTTCCGATACGACACTCACGAAAATATCTATCGCATTGATAGATCAATAAAGATCAGATTTTCCGTACGCCAGCGAGCCCCCCGTTATCATGAAAATGACATGCGTTATTGGTTATAGCTGCAATGGCGGAAAGCAGTAATCTTTTATTGGATCGTGATTACCTAAGGCTATGTATGCATTAGTCGCTGAAACTGGCAAACTGTCAGTTTGATCATCCCCAGGATATACTGATTAACCATTTAATTACAGAAACCTTCCGGGATTTTTGAATTTTCAGCGATTAGTGTATGCAAAGCCTTACCAGATACGATGCAGCCCCGGGGTTGCACGCAGCTTTTCATCAACGGTAATGAGTCGCGCCTGATTAGACCAAGGCCGTAGCGGCGATCAATCGGTCACCCAGATCTTTATGGACCACGATACCGCTTTCAGCCAATCCGACGATGGCGGGCGTCAGTGGCAGTATCTTCAGCCCCAGCGCCTTGATAATATCTTCCATGCACGAAACCGGTGTATACCCGGCAGGTAATGCCAGTCTTTTTTGCGGAACAGCACGGCGATTTCCCACAGGCTGATTGCGGCGCAAGCTAACTCTCCGGCGACAATACCTTCATCCAGATACTGCTGCGCGGATACGGACAAACGATCCGGACAATCCGTCCCAGAATAAAATCACATGCGCATGACAGATTGTCAGCATCACCCGTCCATGCTTCATCCAGAGGCGCCAGGATATCTCCGCAAATAACCGTGCCTTGCAGTGATTTCAAACGATTTAGTGCCGCTTCGCGGCGTTTTCCTGACGATCCGACACAATGCGGGCAATCGTTTTTCCATGTAGCGTAATAACGACTTCTTCACCCCGCTGGACTTGTTTGAGATATTCCGGCAAGCGCTGACGCAATTCCGTTACATTGACCGATGTCATAAAGAAGATTCCATAATGTACATTGATTGTGTGCATTATAAGAAGCTTTACTTTATATTCGCAATGCATATGAGAATACAATCCCTGGATTCCTGACGGCCTCGACAGATTTTTGCGGGAAATCTCTGTTTGAGATATTTCAACAATCGCCTATGTAATTCTGCTACAGTTACTGCTGCCGCTTCCGGCGCGAAATTTCGAATTGGATTCATCAAATGAAAGCCACCTTAACCGAATTAATGCAGCGAATACCCGGAAAAATCACCGAAGAATGGCCAATGGGTGAGCCGTTTGCGGAAGCATTCCGGCATGGATCAATGTCTGTTGAAGTTTATGCGCCGAAAGATACGGACATACAGACACCCCATGATCAGGACGAACTTTATTTCATTCATTCCGGCCATGGTGAACTGGTGAT
>JADZAR010000156.1 GCA_020852475.1 Nitrosomonas sp. | reverse complement strand
TCTATTCATCCAGATGGTGAGTCACACTACAGTATTTATTGCACGTCGCTTTTTAATTCCGGCTGCGTTGCAATTCGTTGTAATAACGCGTCATTACGCCTCATTACGTCTTACCGGAAACAAAAATCAACGCACTCTAAATTCCATTCAACTGAGGTTTTTAGGTTAAACTGTACCCAGCTTATTCTCTGAAAGACGTATTGCAATGAATTCAACGCCTCAGTTTTTCAGACATGGCCCTGGACCGCTTACCCGGCTGGCTTTATGTTTTTTTCTGTCCTGCCTGCTTATCGCTGAAGATCTGCATTTTAAGTATATTCCCGAGCTACGTCAGGCTATCGCCATTACAATCTATCCGATGCAGCAAGCCGCACTTTTTCCTGCCAGAGCTCAGGATGTCATTCGGGCATCTATTGGGAATATGCATATTGCCGAAGAAAATACCTTTCTTAGAAAACGCTATCTGCACGACAGCGAGAAACTGTTACGCCTTAACGCATTGGAAGCTGAAAATGCGCATTTGCGCAGGTTGCTTGGCGCAGTTAACACGATAGAAGCAAAAACCGCCGCCAAAGCCGTCATGGCGGAAATACTGTACACCCCGCGCGATCCATTCAGTCATAAAATCATTATCAACAAAGGCAGCTGGCATGATATTCAAGCTGGACAGGTTGTGATCGACAATAAAGGTGTAATCGGACAAATTACGCAACTGTACCCTGCAACGGCTGAAGTTACGCTGATTACCGACCGGGACCACTCTGTTCCGATACAAATCGTGCGCAATAATGTTCGCACCGTGATCTCCGGCACCGGTAAAAACAACGAAATCGAATTACGCTACCTGTCCGTCAACACGGATATCCGGATCGGCGATCTGCTTGTCACATCAGGCATCGGCGGTGTGTATCCCAGAGGCCTTCCAGTAGCGGTCATCAAAGACATCAAGCGCCACTCAGCGGATCATTTTGCGCAAATTACAGGAACACCCGTCGCCGGTGTCGATCGTAATCGGCAGGTACTTATCCTGTCTCTTCCACCGTCAGGGTCCGCATTATCCCATCCACAGGAAGAACAGATCGGGACGATCAAACAGTGAAAGCAACCAAACTCAACAGTACAAAAAAAACATCCGGTCAATATCTTGACCAGGAAATGCTGACCCCGGCAAAGACAAGCTATGTTTTACTGACGCTGATCACTGCACTCACGCTGAACTTCATTCCACTGAACGCACTACTGCTCACCTTCCGGCCTGATTTTGTCGCTCTGATCATACTTTACTGGTGCATCAATCAACCGCAGCGCCTGGGAATGACACTGGCCTTCTGCGCCGGCCTGATGATGGATGTTCATCATGCCGGCATTCTGGGTCACAATGCCATGGTCTATTGCACTGTAGTATACCTTGCTTCTGTTTTTCGACGCCGGGTCCGAGTTTTCAGTTTAATGAAACAGGCGCCACAAATCGGCCTGATACTTATCGTTATGCAAACGCTTCAGATTCTGGTCACGATGTTCAATGACGCTCACTTTCCAGGCTGGCAGTTTTATCTGCCATCCCTGACGGGCACCCTGCTCTGGCCGGTACTATCCTATCTACTCAGCTTGCCGCTCAGATCCAGGAGCGACGACGCACTATGAAACAAAATATAGAACTCAGAAATCATCCGCTCGAGCTTTACAAGTTTCGTAAACGATTGACCATCAGCGCTATTTTTATCATCCTGCTGTTTCTGATCCTTTTTGCCCGTTTTTTTCATTTGCAGGTTACGCAGCGCGATCACTATCATACGCTGGCGGAAGCCAATCGCATCACGATTATGCCGCTGGTTCCCAACCGTGGTCTTATTCTTGATCGTAACGGCAAAATATTGGCGCAGAATTATTCAACCTATACGCTGGAAATCACACCGAATAAAGTCCCTGATCTTGAATCCGCCCTGAAAGAACTTGCAACCATTGTTGAAATTACATCGAGAGACCTTGAACAATTCAGGAAACTCATGCGCGAAAACAGGCGATTCAAAAGCCTTCCGATACGCAATCGCCTGACCGACGAAGAAGTTGCACGCTTTGCCGCAAACCGTTATCGCTTTCCGGGTATAGAAATCCAGGCACGCATCATGCGGCATTATCCCCATGGCGAGCTTGCGGCGCATGTTGTCGGCTATATCAGCCGCATCAGTGACAAAGATCTTGAGCAACTGGAAGCCGCGAACGAACTGGACAATTATCGCGGTTCGCATTTTATCGGCCGCATTGGCATCGAACAGAGCTATGAAAAAGAATTACATGGCATAACCGGTTTTGAGGAAGTCGAAACTGATGTGGCCGGCCGTTCAATCCAGGTTCTGTCTCGTACCCCTCCTGTGTCCGGCAATAATTTGATTCTCACACTCGACATTGATCTGCAGAAAGTGGTTGACGAGGCTTTTGGCGACCGTCGCGGCGCGCTCGTTGCGATCGATCCGAATAATGGCGAAGTACTCGCTTTTGTCAGCAAGCCTAGTTTTGACACCAATCTGTTTGTCGGTGGCATCGATCACGCCAACTGGAATTTATTGAATAATGCATTCGATCGTCCCTTGAACAATCGCGCTTTGCGCGGCGTCTATCCGCCGGGGTCAACGTTCAAGCCATTTATGGCGCTTGCCGCATTGGAATTAGGCTTTCGCTCTCCAGGGTATGCCATTAGCGACGCCGGCTTTTTCAGGTTACCGGGCTCCGACAGGCGTTACCGCGACTGGAAAGTGGGCGGCCATGGCCGGGTCGATCTGCACAAGTCACTCGTTGTGTCGTGCGACACGTATTATTACAGTCTTGCGCATGATATGGGTATAGATCGCATACATAACTATATTCAATACTATGGCCTAGGACATAAAACCGGTATCGATATATTTGGTGAAGCCGATGGTTTGCTGCCATCACAGGAATGGAAAATGCGCAGGTATAATCAGAAATGGTATGCCGGAGATACCATTTCCGTTGGCATCGGCCAGGGTTATGTTTTGGCAACTCCGTTGCAGCTGGCGTTTTCAACAGCCATTATCGCCAATCGTGGAAAGGCCTATCAGCCCCATCTGGGCAAAAAAATCGTCAATCTCCAGACAGGTTATGAAAAAGAACTGGAAAAAAAACTGCTGTATACTGTGGACCACAATCCAAGACACATGGAACTGGTGCATAAGGCTTTGGTCGATGTCACCCGGCCAGGCGGCACCGCAGCAAACGCAGCTGCGGGCGCAGGTTATACTTTTGCAGGCAAAACCGGTACGTCACAAGTTATTGGAATCAAACAGAATGAGCGTTACAGGGCGGATTTGATAGCCGAACACCATCGGGATCATGCCATGTTTGTCGCCTACGCACCGGCTGAAAATCCAGTCATTGCGTTATCGGTGCTGGTTGAAAATGGCGGCAGCGGCGGCTCTACAGCCGCGCCGCTTGCAAGACAAATATTCGACTACTATCTGCTCGGCAAGCTGCCAGAATCCAAAGAAGCCAAAATAGTAAAAGCAACCCGTCATGATCATTCGCATGATCACCTCCATTAGATAATCATGGCCAGTACATCCGGTTCTCACTTTAAATCATCCGCGTTCGATCTGGGAAAACTATGGTACTATCTGACGCGTTATATCGACAAATTTCTGTTGATTGGCCTGCTTCTGTTGATGATTGTAGGCCTGTTCACGCTGTATAGCGCAACAGGGGGCGATATCACCCGGGTAGGCAAACAGACGCTGCACATTTGTGTAGCGCTGCTTGTGATGTGGCTGGTGGCCAATGTACCCTTGCAACAAATCATGCGTCTGGCTTTGCCTTTGTATCTGGTCGGACTGATATTATTAATTGGCGTTGCACTGTTTGGAGAAATTCATAATGGCGCGCGCCGCTGGCTGAATATCGGCATCACGCGCATCCAGCCTTCCGAAATAATGAAAATTGCCGTGCCGCTGATGATGGCCTGGTATTTTGACAAAAATGAAATTACATTGCGTCTGAAGGAATATGTCGGCGCCACACTTATACTGATGTTGCCCGTCCTGCTGATTTTACGTCAACCCGATCTGGGTACAGCGCTGCTCATTGCGGTCAGCGGTTTTTATGTCTTGTTTCTTGCAGGCCTGTCCTGGCGGATCATTGGAGGGCTGATTGTCACCGCACTCACCTGCGTCCCGATACTCTGGTCTTTTATGCACGACTATCAGCAAAGGCGCGTTTTGACAATGCTCGATCCATCTCAGGATCCTCTCGGCGCGGGCTATCACATCATTCAATCATCGATAGCAATAGGTTCGGGCGGCGTTGTTGGCAAAGGCTGGCAAAAAGGTACGCAGGCGCAACTGGACTTTTTACCGGAGCAAAGCACGGATTTTATTTTTGCAGTATTTTCAGAAGAATTTGGCTTAATCGGCAATTCTCTATTATTATTACTCTATTTGCTTGTCATCGGACGCTGTATGGTTATTACAGCCAATGCTTCGACACAGTTTACAAGACTTATCGCAGGCTCCATTACCTTGACATTCTGCACCTATATATTTGTCAACATGGGTATGGTCAGCGGCATCCTGCCGGTTGTCGGCGTACCACTGCCGCTGATCAGCTACGGTGGAACAGCCATGGTAACCATGTTACTCGGTTTTGGAATTTTAATGAGTATACAAACACATCCTAAATTGGTAAAAACATGAAGAAAAGATTTTCAACGCGTAGAAACATACTTCCTTCGCTATCAACCGTCATTACAAAAATAATAGCACCTTTAGTATTTCTCTCTTTATCAGGTTGCGCCAGCACATCGCAGTTCAATGCATTAGATCAATTCGAAGCGACCGGCGCCTCCAATCAAAAAACGGCATTCCAGGGCGGCGGTTACTACCTCGATGACGGCCCGGGAGATAACCCGCCCGACAATCTCGACGCGATTCCGGATGCCGTACCCAAATTTGAACCGCTGCGTGAAATTAACATGCGCCCTTATGAAGCAATGGGAAAATCTTTTACGCCAATGACCGCATTACAGCCTTATAAGAAGCGCGGCACAGCCTCATGGTATGGACGACGCTATCACGGCAATCCCACGGCATCCGGCGAACCCTACGACATGTATGAAATGACTGCCGCGCACCCGACGCTGCCGTTGCCGAGTTATGCGCGTGTGACGAACACGGCTAATGGCAAGTCTGTCATTGTGCGCATCAACGACCGCGGACCGTTTCTTTCGGACCGTCTTATTGATTTATCCTATACTGCCGCGTACAAACTTGACATCATCGCGGGTGGCAGCGGTGAAGTCATTGTCGAATCCATCATACCGAATGGTTCTAAAAATCAGCAAGTCGCCGTGGCTGTACCCGTCCGCAAGCCCGTGAATGAAGAAAAACAAGACAATCAGGTTCCAACGTATCTTCAATTGGGTGCTTTCGGTACTGTACACAATGCACGAAACTATCTGACCCGAATCCAGCAAAGACTCCCAGCACTGAGCAAAACAGTGGGTATCCGGAAAAAGGATGGTCTGTTTAAAATCCAGGCCGGCCCCTATACCAATCTGGCGATGGCTCAGCAGGCTGCAAATACATTCCAGCAACGCCTTTCCATTAAACCCGTGATGGTAATTGACTAATACCTGTTCGAGTATCTATTCAATCCGTATCGACCTAAAAAAAATCCCTACCGAAAAGTAGGGATCAAAAGGGCCTCGTCATAAAACCTTCAAACACAACTTAAATACCGTACAATGGCGGATTACCATAACAACGAACAACAGCCATGCACTTATTCAGTTCCGGATCAAAATAAATTCTATCCGTGTGTTTTGAATATTAACAAAAAAATACAAATCCAAAGTGACAAGTAAATGCGTAAATTAACTCTATTTCCAGCGTATCCCTGTGACTTGAATCAAATGACTCAAAAAAGCGATTCCTCTTATTATTCTTGAGTTATATTGACACAATGTTTAGCCCGATTAACAGGCTGTTGAAAAATGTGATCAAGGCAGCTGATTGCCTGGCAAAAACAGGCGACGCAAGCAGGACGCAGCGAACAACCGCAAGACTGACCCGTGAGACGAGGCGCTTGCGCCGAGTAAGAAACGGAGTTTATGCATGATAAATGTGCATTTTGAACCTGTTTTTAACACCGCAGCGGCAACACAGATAATTTATCAACAATCTGTTAAGTTCTTTACCCCGGCCTACTCTTTCAATTTTTTCATCAGTAACACGATTCCGATCAGATAGAACATCCAGATAGACCAGTCAATCAGATCCCTTATGACAAAGTTTGAATTAACCGGCCAGCATAGCGCCCTTAACAATAGCACGGCTATTGAACCGATTAAAACCATTACACTGGATAATCGCAGCATCACTATTCTTGGCACAGCGCATGTCTCCAAAGCAAGCGCGGACAAAGTTCAGGAATTGATCGCTTCCGGGACATATGATGCAGTGGCTGTTGAATTATGCCCGAGTCGCCACAAAGCGATAGTTGATCCCGACGCCATGGCGAAAATGGATTTGTTTCAGGTCATCAGAAAAGGCCACGCCAGTATGGTTGCGGCCAATCTGGCGCTCGGCGCTTTCCAGCAACGCATGGCCGAACAATTCAACATTGAGCCCGGTGCAGAAATGCGTGTGGCGATTCACGATGCGCAAGCCGCAAAACTCCCGGTGCTTCTGATTGACCGTGAAATCGGTACAACGCTTAAGCGTATTTATCATAATGTTCCGTGGTGGAAGCGTATCGGATTATTCAGCGGACTGATCAGCAGTGTTATCAGCAAGGAAAAATTCAGTGAAGCTGAAATTGAAAGACTGAAGGAAGGTGACGTACTGGAAAGCAGCTTCTCTCAGTTTGCCGAGGATGAAAAAGATTTGTTCAAACCTTTAATCACCGAACGCGACCAATATATGTCCGCCCGGTTGATCAAAGAAAGCCGCGAGAGTCAGTATCAGCATATACTTGCGGTTGTTGGCGCTGGCCATATGAAAGGCATGCAGCATCAGCTGGAAAACAGACAAATCAACAATCCAGACGATACCATACGCGAGCTCGATGCCATCCCCGCATCCTCAAACTGGTTTAAATATTTACCCTGGATAATTGTATTATTGGTTCTGACCGGTTTTGCTATCGGCTTCACCCGCAGCCCGGAAATCGG
>JADZAR010000155.1 GCA_020852475.1 Nitrosomonas sp. | reverse complement strand
TCTTCATACACCTTTGCACGTTCAAGAAAATTTGCAACATAATCAGGTGCATCCGGATTATCGATGGCATATGCAGAAATACTGCAACCCACCAGAAAAAGTATCAGTATAGCTTTGCGCCAGAATTGCATCGGGATGCTTTCCTATCGATTACCAATGCGCATAGACGCTCTTTGAATAAATATTCCATTCCGCAGCGCGCCGGTTTATCAGTCCCTGCATCACTTTTCCCTGCGATTTATTCCATGCTTTCCAGGCAGTCTCCAGATCCGGATAGCGCGTCTGCGCGGCAGGATTATTGATCAGCTTCAACACTGAAGAACTGGCAAAATTACCCAGCCCGATATTGAAAACCAGCAAAACGAGCGCATCGAACTGATTCTGCGAAAGTGTTGCTGTCACTTTGTTATCCACACCGTCAACAAACGGTTGCAGATCTTTCTGAAATAACGCTTTTGCCTGGTCTTCACTGATGCCATTCTGATACGTGGCGCCGAATTGATTCCATTCTTCCTGACTGATCAGATGGCCATAGCCGATCGTCGCGCCTTGTACCCAACTGGAAATCCCGGCGCCTGTCTGATCGTCATAAGGTTTGTTTCTAAACGACTCGATCGCCATTAATAACGCCATACCTTTATCACTTATCTGATGCATGACTCACCTCCACTTTTAGTCGTTCTACCGGAGCGGCAGTCCATGAGACTTTGGAATTACAGCGATTGCCTGTATAGTGTAACAAAAGATTTAACTTTCCACGGAGTATCAAAATGACCATCGAAAGCATGAATCATTTCACGGTATTGAGCAGCAACCTCGAAAAAACCAAATCCTTTTATATCGATCTGCTTGGCCTCACCGATGGCTATCGCCCACCCATGGCATCCGCAGGCACCTGGCTGTACGCCAAAGACAAAAACCACTCGATTCTGCATATCATGGCCGGGCGAACCATGCCGGAACATGCCCCGGGTGTTATCGACCACATGGCATTCACCGCCACCGGCTTGCAATCCGTCATCAACACACTTAAGCAACAGGGCATTTCATACACGCTTAATCGCATGCCGGAGCTGGGTATCTGGCAGCTGTTTTGCTATGATCCGGATGGCGCAAAGGTTGAACTGGATTTTGCTGCGGACGAACCCACTCCGGTGGAATAACGCAACAAAATAATTCATTTGGCGCAGTTCGGCCGTTTACCCGCCGCATGCGCCTGCTGCATCAAACCCATCGCCTTGGGCATCAGCTTCTGGAGATCATCAATGCGGGTTGCGTGCGATGGATGGGTCGACAAAAATTCAGCCGGCTGCGGACCTTGACTGGCCTGTGCCATCTTGAGCCATAAGGTAATACTCTCCGAAGGATTAAAACCCGCTTTCGCCATCAACTCCAGGCCGATGGTATCCGCCTCGCTTTCGTGCAGGCGGCTGAACGGCATAATAATCCCATATTCCGCACCAACGCCGAGCAGACTGACCGCCGTTTGTCCCAGTGCGGTTTGTGGTGCCGCGACAGCCGCAATCAATGATACGCCGACTTGCGCACCAAGCTTCTGTGACATACGCTCATTGCTGTGCTTGGCCAGTACATGTCCGACTTCATGACCAATTACTGTCGCCAGTTGATCCTGATTATCGACCAGATCAATCAGTCCGGAATGCACGCCGATTTTGTTACCTGGCAAGGCAAAAGCATTCAAAGAACCATCATTGAAAACAATCACCTCCCACTCGCCGCCCACTTCACGCGTAATCGCATCGGTGATGCAGCGGACAAACTGATTTTCCCGCGTATCCTGGCTGACCGGTTTTTCCGATTTCAGCGTATTAAAGGCCTGCAATCCCATGGCATCCAGTTCGTCGTCCGGCATAAAAACCAGTTGCGTCCGTCCTGTCGGCGAAGTAGCGCAGGCGCTTATCGTCATCAGCAAAAACAGTGTAATTATTAATTTCATCGAGTCTGATCCCATTAAAATATCATTTCAGAGATACCCTTTACTGGCAATTCCGCATATACCGAAAATACCAGCTTGTGGCTACTGCGTGTCGCTGAGCAATGCAATAACCGCTTCATCACTCACCTGCGCGAACACTTCATAAAACTGACCGACGGCATAAAATAACGCCGGCGTCTCAAGGCAGACGACTTCATCAGCGTAAGGCGCAACCCTGCTCAGCGTCTCGGGCGGCGCAACCGGTACCGCGCAGACCAGTTTCCGTGGCGCTCTGGCCCGCAGCGCGTGTAATGCGGCAATCATTGTTGAACCCGTCGCCAAACCATCATCGACAACAATCACAATGCGCCCTTCCGGATCCAGCGGCGGACGCACGGGCGTATAGCGTTTGCGGCGCTCTCGCATGATTCCGAGTTGCCTTGATTTCTCCTTTTCGATGTACTGCTTATCGTGAACGATATAACCGGCTTCACGAGTCATATATGCCCAGCCGGTTTCATCGATCGCACCGATGGCCAGTTCCGGATTACCCGGTGCGCCGAGCTTGCGCACCAGGACGACATCCATCTCGCCTTGCAGTTTATTGGCGATAATCTTCGCCATCGGCACCGCACCACGCGGTATCGCCAGAACGAGCGGATTTCGCCCCTGATAAACCATCAATTGCTTGGCCAATCGAATGGCCGCATCTTCACGGTCGCGAAACATTATCTCCTCCCTCAGTCACAGGCAAAATCCATCCTCTGCTAAAATAGCAGGAAACAGGTCACAAGGATATCCCTTCCGGAAATAATGAAAAGAATAGCAGCACTCAAATCTTTATCAATGGAGCACCACCAGGGACTAGCACTGGCACGCGCAGCGAGAACGGCGGCAAAAGCAGATGCAAACAGTCCGGAACAGCAAAAAATCTGGTCCGAGCTCGAAGCACATGCCGCAAATGTACTGGAATCGCATTTTGAAATTGAAGAAACCGCACTTGCACCCGCGCTCAGCACACTGAACGATTCGCATATCACCATGCTACTGGAACGCATGCATCAGGAACACGCAGCATTGCGCGCATTACTGTCTCCCGGAGGGCCGCGCACGGCGGAACAACTGGCGCATGCCGGAGAACTTCTGGCACAGCATATCCGTTTTGAAGAACGCGAGTTGTTCGAACTGGCCCAAGCGCGACTGGATCAGTCCGCACTGGATGCTATCACCAAGGCCACTCAACAACGTTGACAGCGCATCTCCAACAAAACAATCACAGCATACGGCTTTTATCGCCGCTGGCGAATCCGTCAAGCGGCGGATCGAATGACTTGCCAAATGCAATAACTTTGAATAATTCACCCATCTCAGCCGGACTGATCAATTTCTGCAGCTGGCCAGTCAACGGCAGATAGTGCTGCACATCTTCGACCGGCGTACGCGACAGGATTTCCGTGATACCGCAATTTAATAAAAAATGCGCCTGCGTGGTGTAACCCAGCAGCGATAAACCGGCATCTTCAGCCGAATCATTTAAGGCACTGAAGTCAACATGACTGGTAATATCTTGCAACCCCGGCAAATAAAACGGATCGCCGTGCGCATGGTGGCGATAATGACACATCAGTGTACCCTGAGTGCGCTGTGGGTGATAATATTCGCCGCGGCCAAACCCGTAATCAATCAGCATGACAACACCCTGCTGAAGCATTCCGGCGAGACTGCGGATAAAAGAACCTGCCAGCTGATTGATCTCGCTGCAATACACAAAGTCCGGATCGTGTTGCGGATTAATACGCTGCGCCAAGTCTCCGGCAGTCGCTTTCAGTGCGTCGTCTGCGAACGGCCTGCTCTGCCAGACGAATTTTCCATCTAGCGCTTGCAATTCGTATTCCTCGGATTCCTGCCAGACGACACCCCGCTCCAGTATATTATCGCCCTGCCACTCGATCAGATGCACCGGCATGGCATCGATGACCTCGTTCGCCAGAATTGTCCCCACAAAGTGTTCCGGTAATCGCTCAAGCCAGATTACGCGCGACATCAGATGTGGTGTGTGCTCGGCCAGCAATTTCCGCTGCCGCTCGCGCAATTCAGCACTGACTTCGAGAATATAGTAATGCTGTGGTAGGCAATCATTCTGCTCGAGTTCACGCAGCATATCCCTGGCCAGCTTGCCGGAACCGGCGCCAATTTCCAGCACATCGGCCTTGTCATGATATCCCGCAATCTCTGCGGAAATCTGCCCAACCTGCCGCGCCAGTGCATAGCCAAACAATGTGGAAATTTCCGGCGCGGTAACAAAATCCCCGCTGCCGCCAAGCTTTGTCGCACCACCGTTATAATAACCCAGCCCGGGATAATACAGCGCCAGCTCCATATAACGGGCAAACGTAATCCAGCCGCCCGCGACAGCGATGTCTTCACGGATGACAGACTGCAATTTCCGGCTGTGCGCCAGTGCAGCGTCACTGCTGGCCGGCAGATTGGATATATTCGACGATGGCGTATAGAATGACATTTCTTAACGTTTTAAAATTAAGGGTAAATCCGTATTTTACGGGAGATAATCATGCAAGAGAAAGTCGTTCTGGTAACCGGCGGCGCAAAACGCGTTGGCGCGGCGATCTGCCGCAGACTGCATGCGCAAGGCGCAAAGCTTGTCATTCATTATCGTTCCTCACTGGACGAGGCGCGCGCACTGCAACTTGAACTCAACGACAACAGACCGGACTCCGTATCTCTCGCACAAGCCGACTTGCTCGACATTGATTTGTTACCCGAACTGATTGATAAAACGGTGAAACGATATGGTCAGCTGGACGCACTTATTAACAACGCTTCCAGTTTCTTTGCCACGCCGCTCGGCACCTGTACGGTTGAAGCTTGGCACGATCTGGTCGGCAGCAACCTGATGGCGCCGCTGTTCCTGTCCCAAGCCGCCGCACCCCATCTCAAAGAACGACACGGCTGCATCATCAATATCATCGACATCCATACCGAGCGGCCATTGAAAGATTTCGTCATTTATAACGCCGCCAAGGGCGGATTGGAGGCGTTGACCAGGTCGCTGGCGCTCGAGCTGGGACCGGAAATCCGTGTCAATGGCGTATCGCCAGGACCTATTCTCTGGCCGGAAGACGCTATCTGGTCGAATGCACAAGCCCGCGATGCGATCATTCAGGGCACGTTGCTGAAGCGCATGGGTGAGCCGGATGATATCGCCAGAACCGTGCAGTTTCTGATTCACGACGCGCCCTACATCACCGGACAGATCATCGCCGTCGATGGCGGGCGCAGCATACATCTGTGAAGTAGCACGCTTTTTTCATTCATCGAAAGCATTTCTGATCCATTCAATGGCGTAGCGCTGCGTTCCGGTGATCAGCACGGCGTCAAAACGGCAGGCGGGCTCACACCGCAACCCCGAGAGATAATGCCGCGCCGCAATCAGCAGTTTCGTCTGTTTGGCTGCCGTGATACTCGCCGCCGCACCACCAAAGGCATTACTCGCGCGCATTCTGACTTCGACAAACACCAGCGTGTCATTTTCGGCCATGATGAGATCGATCTCCCCGAAACGGCAACGGTAATTCCGTCCCACCAGCGTCAGTCCCTGCTGTTGCAAGTAGGCTGCCGCGATCCTTTCCGCTTCAGCGCCTTTCGGCAATCCGGCCATGCGTCAGTTAGCGGATTGCCGGAACGCCGAGTATCTGCACGCCGCCTTTGTCAAATCTGGCGGCTACCGGTTCGCGTATGAATTGCGCCGGTGGCGTGTAACGGATATAGCCGGTCACACCATCCAGAGAAACTTCGTCAGGCGAACGCGCAT
>JADZAR010000154.1 GCA_020852475.1 Nitrosomonas sp. | reverse complement strand
TCAACAACCGCAACTATGCCTACGATGCACTTGATCGACTCATTAATCAGTCGGACAACGTCAGTTACCGTGTCTGGAATTATGACGCCAACGGCAACCGCATCAGCGAACAATCGGGCGCCGCGGTGTATCCGTACACCATCGATGCGAACAGCAACCGCCTGCTCGCTGTCGCAGGGCCAGTAGCTAAAACATATACCTACGATGCAGCCGGCAACGTTATCCATGATGGACAGATACAATTCACCTGGAACGCTGCCAGCCGCCTGAAGAAAATCATTAACGGGAACAAAATCCGTAAGTACACATATAACGGATTTGGCGAACGCGTACGCCGGGACGGCAAGGAAAAAAGACGCTTCACGTTTTTCTATGATCCCGCCGGGCGGCTGATCAGTCAATTCAGCGCGAATAACATCGCCAAAGAAAACTGGAAACTCCAGCAAGAAACGGTCTGGTTCAGCGATCTACCCGTAGCCGTGATCAAACAGGCATCGCCGGCAGATCCCGTTCAGGTCTATATGATCCATGCCGATCATTTGAACACGCCGCGCGTCATCACAGACTCGACCGGCACTCCGGTATGGCTATGGCGAAACCAGAACGCTTTCGGCGACAACCCGCCGGACGAAGATCCCGATGGCGATGGTATCCAGTTTAAATACAACCTTCGGTTTGCCGGGCAATATTTCGATGCCGAAACCAATCTGCACTATAATTATTTCAGGGATTACGAACCGCAAAGCGGACGATATCTGTCCAGCGATCCCATTGGACTGGCGGGTGGATTGAATACTTATGGATATGCACTGCAGAATCCGTTGAGTTTTAACGATCCGACAGGCGAATACGTCCCTCCTTTATTACTGTGGGCATTCGGCGGGGCACTGACCCTGTTGGACATGATGGCGCCCATAGAGCCCCACCCGGTTTATCCTGATGCCATTGAATCCGTGTTAACACTGCCGGGTCCTTTGGGTAAAATCGGGAGTGCCAGGAAGTCTTGTGAGGTTGCAAAGGTACGTTATGGACCAACGAATCCTGGGCCGCTGGACGATGCTATAGCTGCCACATTTAGAAGCGGGTCTTATACGGCTACGACGGTATCTAAAACTACTACTCTCTACAGGGTTTACGGCGGTAGTGCCGGAAAGCTCGGTCATTATTGGACTAGAACAAAACCAAGTGGGTCGCTTCAATCTCAATTAGATTCCGCACTTGCACCGCAATGGGGAAATACTACGCAACATGTTGTTAAAATTCGAGTGCCCAAAGGCACAACAATTTTTGAAGGTGCCGCTGCTCCGCAGTCTACTGGCGTTGGTCAAATTCTGGGGGGTGGCAATCAAGTCTACATTCCCCGCGTAGATCCCAAGTGGATTCAATAGGAGGGATAGATATGAAGACATTGATTCAACTGCTCATGACTTGCGAAACTTTGTTACGCTCTGTTGGGGAGGTTTTTTGGGCGGAAAAAATACAAGCTGTTTTGAAAAGGGGCGGAAACCATTTAGAATTTTATTTGCTCGAAGAGATTTTATCTTGGTATGGAGGCATGGGATCATTTACTGATCTCATGATCTCTGAATATAACGATCATTTAGTAGAAGGAAAAAATGAAGAAAAGCTAAATGATGATCTGAACCGATTGAGAAACGAGATTTATCAGGAGGCGGTGCGTCTAAAGCGGAACTAAAGTTTTGACGTCGCAAATAGAACAAGTATCTGGCCACTCTTTCCTGGGCATTGATGTTGTCGTTATCCAATTTTAGTATCGCCAGTATTGATACTGTACTGCTCCAGCCTGGAAACGCCATTGATAGGGTGAATCATCGCGGCGGTATTTGCCGCATTAAACGCAACGAGCCATACGCTGAATCATACCGTCGCCCATCAGCGGCGCCGCTTTTTGGCGTTGGCTGGGTGGGTTTGTTATGCGATAAACATCAATGACTTCCGCGTAGCAGACCGGCAACACTTAAATCTTCGTCAATTTCCGGCCAATGAACACCTTCCCCGTCGCCCAATAGCTCATAATTCTCCAGCTGACTTTTCGTGGCATTCGCTAAGCGTGGAAACCACACTATCGGGATAATCACCTTTCTTCCATCGACCAAAAACACGACCATGTCATTATCTGTAAACTCAACACTTTCTGCCAAATCCAGGCCTCCATAAATATTTGCTGATTTTCAATATCGCGTGAATCAAATCGTTGTTGTATCTCAAGACCTCCCAAGTGATGCACTGCGTAGTCAATCGATTTACTCGACTAATAGCCGATTGGACTTGCGTTCGGCAAAATTGACCGTAAAAAACCAGTAATCTCGGGGAATACAGGCACGCCGATATTCTGTCGTCATTTTGCTTGTTTTCCTGTTTTTAAACTATCTCTTGATTGATATGCGCCTCCTTATGGTCGGCACATCCTACCGAGCTTATGCACAAGAAGCATTGGCTTTACCGAGAGCAAATACCGCTGAATACATTCAGGAAGTCTTGGTTCCCGTTGATACAAAATTAAGACGATCTAGAGCTGCTCCTATTAAAGCTAATGATATGTTTCCAAATCGAAGAGGAGGCGCTGAACAATTTGAATTGTTAGATCGTATACCAATAAAGAATTTTGGTTCAGGAGAACTTTTAAAATGAGTCAGATCAACTATTCTGATAATGTTCTAAAGATTGATGATACGACGGTGGTTTTTCCTTATGAAATCCATGAAGTATTTGAATCACATCAGGCAGTAATCGTGTTTCTCAATCCAGATGCCAATTTGGGGACTGAGGAACAGTATAAAAACTTAATTGCCTATAATCTAAATGGAGTTAAGCTATGGGAAGCCGAATTGCCTACAACAAAAAAATCCGATGTTTATTGGAAAATAGCTAGTAAAACACCTTTAATAGCGTACTCATTTTCATCATATGCATGTGAAATTGACATTGCTACAGGTAGGATATTAAAAAAGGTTTTTTACAAATAAGAATTGCCAGCAACCTGATCAATTTGATCAGGTCAGTTTTCCTGTTTCTAAACTACCTCTTGATTGATGCGCCTCCTTGCGGTCGGCGCATCCTACCGGGCTTCCCACGATGCTTTTCATATAAATCTCGCACAACAGGGCCATTTGCCCAAGCTTCGATCTTATTGTTGAAGAGCGGTTCATCATCCCAGACTAGAGACCAAGCCTGACTGTAGTAGATCAGCTTCTGAAGTTTCATGGCAGATATAGCTCCCTGTTTTACAAGAATGTAATCTGCCACATCAAATGCATTAGCCACGATTATTCTCCTGCCATGAATGTTAACGCACAACGAATTATAATAGGGGCTGCTATATTACACAAAATTGGTTAAAAATGTACATACCTGTTTGCACCCAACGTCAGAAATCATCAGGCGCTAAACAGATTTATGGCGTATGGCGCGGCGCCCGGTGGATTGATGGCTAGTCGTGAAATACATGCATTGGATCGTGCATGGGTAAACCATGCCTCGCGACTAACCATCCAAGTTCTTCAACTACGGACATCCCAGTTTCAAATGATTGTTCGATTTCTTGATCGGAAATGTCGCATTTGGCGTTGTCATGAACAATTTCATTTCTTAGTTTTACGAGGGCCAGATACGACTCGCTTACGGTGGCCTTCACTGGCTCGCCGAAAAGCTTTGCTATTTTGCGCAATACTGTCTGCTTATTTCGCCCCTGTGTCACAAAGGTAACCGCACGGTCCACTATCGACAAACGAAGGGAATCCAGCTGGACTGCTGCCATTAGTTCGTCTAGCGAGGTGACCAAGCTAAGCCTCTGATCTTGAACATCCTTCTCCAATCCCTTCATCGTTTCCGGCTTGAACGCAAATAACACCTCAAAGGCTTCAGCAATAGCGGCCTCAGTGACTGAAACAATTACTACTATAAGTTGCCTCCGATATGCTGAAATAGCTGTATCAATTGATGCGGCAATTGAAGCTTTCCAGCAGTCAAGTTCCTTATCCTCAACACCAATAATCTGACCTTGTTCCGATAGGCGGTGGGGACGTCCATCTGCAGTAAGGTGCGCAGACAAAGCAGTATCGTCTGAGCAAAAGGAACACAGCTGTCTATAGCAACCGAGTGCCTCGATTAGCTCATAATGCCAGCGTCCATGATCGTAAAGAAGTCGATCGAAGCTCATACAAGACCGATCATCTAAAATTATACATCCGAAATGACGCAATAGTTTGCGTCAAGAATGAAACCTAACACATCCAGTCGCATGCTATCTCCTTCAATTTTCTGATAATACACCGATTCAGGCTTCATCATAACAAACTTTGCCAGAACCAGAACCGTGGCACGAGCAGCAAAGGTATCACCAATTTAACCTTGAGCGCACCGGCATCAACAAACCTGCCGTTATTTCTTCTCCCTGGCGCGCGCCAGTGCCAGTGCGAGCGCGCTGACCGGTTCGGATTTACGCGTGGTTGTTTGTTTATCCGGTGAGCGCCGTTTGCGCGTATCCTGGGGACGGGGTGGGCGGGTGTCGGTGCCGGAAGACGAGGAAGGCGTCGCCGCTTTTTCCTCCAGTCGCATGGTCAGGTTGATGCGTTGCCGGGCGGCGTCGACTTCCAGCACTTTGACTTTGACGATCTGGCCGGGTTTGACGATTGTGTGCGGATCCTTGACGAAGGTGTTGGCCAGAGCGGATACATGCACCAGACCATCCTGATGCACGCCGATGTCGACAAAAGCGCCGAAGGCCGCCACGTTGGTGACCACGCCTTCCAGGATCATACCGGGGTGCAGGTCCGCCAGCGTTTCGACGCCTTCCCGGAAAGTTGCCGTTTTGAATTCCGGGCGCGGATCGCGGCCGGGTTTTTCCAGCTCGGTGAGAATATCCTTAACGGTCGGCAGGCCGAAGGTGTCGTCGATAAACGCTTCCGGAGAAAGCTCCTTCAGCACTTCCGGGCGGCCCATGACCTGTTCGATCCCTTTATTCAGGCGCGCCAGGATACGTTCGACCACGGGATAGGCTTCCGGATGGACGGCGGAGCGGTCCAGCGGGTTGTCGCCGTCATTGATGCGCAAAAACCCGGCGGCCTGCTCGTAAGTTTTTTCACCGATTCGCGGCACTTTGAGTATGGTTTGACGATTCATGAACGGGCCATGGCTGTCACGGTATTCCACCATATTCTGCGCCAACACGCGATTCAGTCCGGAAACCTGCGCCAGCAACGGCGCCGATGCGGTGTTGACGTCCACGCCGACCGCGTTCACGCAGTCTTCGACGGTGGCGTCGAGCGAGCGCGCCAGGATGCGTTGATTGACATCGTGCTGATACTGGCCGACACCGATCGATTTGGGCTCGATCTTGACCAGCTCGGCCAATGGGTCCTGCAAGCGTCTGGCGATAGAGACCGCACCGCGCAGACTGACATCCAGATCGGGAAATTCGGCGGCGGCAAAGGCCGAAGCGGAATAGACCGAAGCACCCGCTTCGCTGACGACGATTTTGGCGACCTTCAGTCCGGGCTTTTGTTCCACGGCGAGCCTGACGACCTCGGCGGCCAGTTTATCCGTTTCACGGCTGGCGGTGCCATTGCCAATCGAAATCAGTTCGACGCCATGCTTCAGCACCAATTGCGTGAGGGTTGCCAGCGATCCCTGCCAGTCATTGCGCGGCTGATGCGGATAGATCGTGGTTGTTTCCAACAGCTTCCCGGTGGCATCCACCACCGCCACTTTGCAGCCGGTGCGGTAGCCGGGATCGAGGCCGAGCACGGCCTTGGGGCCTGCCGGCGCGGCCAGCAGCAATTCACGCAGATTGCGGCTGAATATTTTGATGG
>JADZAR010000153.1 GCA_020852475.1 Nitrosomonas sp. | reverse complement strand
ATTTATTATTTTGCGTCACCGCATATTTCGCTCAATCGCACCAAAATCTGGAACACAACACTGTTCAGCCAGTTCTGCCGATTCTATCTCGATGCATTTGCCGGTCTGGTGTCTTTGTATGCCGATCATGCGCCGCAATCCGACGTGTCCTTGACCTTCTTTTATCCTTCAACTGTTTTTATCGAGAAACCGGAAAAAGGCTTTGCCGAGTATGCTGTCGCCAAGGGTGCGGGAGAAGCGTTGTGCAGGCAACTTGAAGTCAGGTATCCCGGTATTCAGTTTTTTATGCCGCGCTTGCCGCGCATGTCGACCGACCAGACTTCGAGTATTATTCCGATCAAATGTGAATCCGTTCTGGATGTGATGCGCGAGGAACTGATCAATGTCAAATAGTGATGAGGTTTTTTAGGCTAAAAAGGATCATATAAAGTTTTTCCCTGCTTTGCCGCCGCGATCAACTTGCTGGTCACCGTATGTGCTTTTGCAGCAAAAAAGGGAACATGATGAAATTTCCAGCATTTCAAGTCGCCCTTGTCCAATAGCTGCGGGAGTCTGGCGATGTTGAAGTGGCCCTGAATACCCGAACCGCGCAGGATCACCGGAATTTTCTCCTGACCGTCGAGCACGGTAACAATTATATTTTCAGTATCCGCTTTTCTGGGTATCGGAAACGCATCGCCCATGATGCCTTCTACATGATGTGTTTGCGTCATTACATCAAATGATTTTCCGATGCCAATGATCAGTGTATTGCGTGCCGCCATATACTCAAAAGGTGAGCCGCTTCCCGCAGGTCCTGATGCATTTTCATGTCCTTCGGTCAGCGCTTTTGCCAGAGGTCCCAGCGCCGACACACGGTAAACTGGGTGGCGGCTTTGAATCACGCCTGTTGCGCGTCTGAACAGCTCTGTTGCCAGCCCCATCTGCGAGGGTGTCTTGTTGAGATCGAAAAGAGGGTTTGCTTTGAATGTATCGATTACCGAGCCAATTTTGGGATCACCGAAGAAAAACGCCGGCATGACCAGTGTCCGATCCGGACCGCAAAAATCAATCAGCATGCGGATGAGTTCAAGTGGATTGCCATCATAATACGGCAGCATATGATTGACCGAACTGTGCACCATCAGGATTTCAAAATCAGGATCCAGGGTTTCTTCAAGATGCTGGCGCAATGCTGCGGTATCAAATGTGCCGTGGATGATTCTTAAAACGGGTGTCAGTTTTTTGCGCAACGCGTAATAACCGTTCCGTACCTTGAGAAACGTATTGTCCGGCAAAAGACGTTTTGCCGTCTTCGAAACACAATGAAGCCAGTCCATGAGTGGTTATACCTGATCAGGTTACGTTTTTTTCTATGAATTCTATAATTGATTGAATCGAATTAAGCTTGGCAAAGTCTTCGACATCCAGAGCGATATCGAATGTCTGCTCAATTGCGATCATCAGATTGACATGCGCAAGCGAATCCCAACCATTAGTGTTTTCCGCAGTACTTTCCCGGGTAATGGTTGACGGCGAAACATTCAGTGTTTCCGCGACAACATGGATGACCTGTTCCAATACACTCATTTTGTTCGAACCTTTAAGAGTTGTTTTTAAGTTGATAGCAGTATTATGTGTCGGTATTTTCTATTTCAATTTCGATCGGTGGAAATAATTTTCTGTCCGGCGGTGAAGCGGACAGGTCCCGTTTGTAATGGCCCGTTTCATTTTCCGGAGTGAAACCGTGCCTGTTGAAAAAATCAACAACCAGGTTGTTCTTCTGTGTCGGGATATACGTTGCGGTAACTTGCGTAATTCCCATTCTGGCGAAATAGTCCAGCATGGCATATAAAAAGGCGCTTTCTGCTGATCTTCCTATTACGCGACAGGACATTAGAAAATTATCGATGTCGATTGCTTCATCAGCCAGCCTGTGAAATAAAGCCAGGCCGACGATGCCGCTGTTGCCAAAAATATCGTTTAAGGTGAATGAGCTTACAATCCATTTATCTGATTCAATAAAATCAAGAATCTGTTGTTCGCTGTAGCGTCGTGTCGTCACATTGAACTGGTTGGTTTTTTGAGTGAGCTGCGACAACCGGGCGATATTCTTCCTGGAATCGATTTCTATGTGCATTTTCATTTTTAATGATGCGAGATAACTGTTTAAGTCGCCGCCCAGTGCGTTTGCATCCTGCTTCAGCTGCTTTCGCTGTTTTTCCTGCGCATAGAGTTTTGTTTTTAAGGTATCTTCCTCGGTTAAAGACAGTATTTCAAGTCTGGCGACCTGTTCGAGGCACATGGGGATATTGACGGGTTTTGAGGGTGTCTGTATCACTTCGATCTGCGGCAGCCGACTTCGTATAATGTCACACTCATGGCTGCTGTCATCTACAAATATGAATGAATCCAGACCAAGATTCAGTTCATCCGATAGGGACACAAGATTGTCGACTTTGGGCAGCCAGTTGATGCGTTCGGCGGCAAAATGCTGTCTGCGCAGTATTTGATGGGGGTGGTTGTCCAGAATCTCGTGTACGTCCTCGGTATTGTTTTTACTGCATAGTGCCAGAATGAATCCGCGTTTCTGTAAATCGAGCAGCCGCCGCTGAAAATCAACAAAGGTATTGCCCGGATACTCCGGTCCCAATGCAATACCGTTGATACCATCCTCCCCAATAATTCCTCCCCATAAAGTGTTGTCAGCATCCAGTGCAATCACTTTTGCCTTGGGATAAACCGAGATCGCCATTAAGTTGACCAGTCGGCGTGCAAATTCATTAGCTGCTAACGGCGTGAATGGAAAGCGCGAGGCATACCAGAACCGGAAATCAAAAAAATGAAACCCGCCAATATCAGCGAGTATTTGATCCATGTCGAAGAACAGAGTTGATTCGAGTGTATTGCTCAGCGTATCGGCAAGTTGTTTTTTTAAGGATGCTCGCCATATATTTTCGGAGTGCGCAGATTGTGCATCGTAGATTCCCAATGCAGGTGGCATGATGGGCGGCAATAGTGTCAACACGATGCGCGCCGATGTGTAGGCACGAAACATGGCTAGAATTTCGAGGACACGCTTGACCGCGTCTTCGAGCAGATTATTTCTCTGACATAAATGCAGCTCGGGATCTGGATTTGAGAATTCCGGATGAATATCATCCAGTGTCAGCATAAACAGAATCATGTCGGGTGCATGAGCGTGCAGACCTGATCCCTTTTGACTTTCCATCAGATTTAGTCCGTAAGGGGCATGATAAGTCTTAAGATCTATACCCTGAATGACGGCATGAAAATGCAACCACGGATCGAGAAGGTCACTGGTGTAAGTGTGGATAATACCCAGCCTGAATTCTTTTTCGGGCGGCTCGGTTTCGCTTAAGTGTCTGGCCAGTGCGTGAGCTTCAGGAAAAGAGAGGTTTTTAGACCAGTTAGATCCCTGTTCTTTTAATGCTTTCCGGGTTTGTGCTGCAAACTGTTGATTAGGATTCTTTTTCACAGACTCTGTTCAATTAACGCATTTCTCTGGTGCTGGTGAATGGGTAACTTACCATAATTTAATACTTTGCGTGATGTCAATTTACGGGCATAAATGCTGACATATTCATGCTAATCCTTGCTTTGCCACCGTTGTGTGGTGTTAACGCTAACTGTATTAGCAGCGACGTGTCTGATGAAATCGGTCGGGATTCGGTGATTGATGCCCGAACAGTGCGGATTGTTTCAGATCAAGTTGAAAAGAGGGGGGGAGTTAAATAGAGCAAGGCAATTCTTGCGCATAAATAGATTTGCGGGATAACCGCATGGTGAATCGGTTTTCTAAGGAAACGTCAGGGTAAAACGAAATAATGACCGCAAATTAAGAAAGTAAGCGCGTCAAGTTGTTTATTGAATAATAATTTAGGGCTGTTATAACGCTAAAGCGTTAAAAATTACGCGATGATTGGCGAAGATTGAATGAGTTTGTGTAAAAAGAAATTTATTATAAATGACAAATTAGGTAATACACAGACATCTAGACACTTTGTTTTTTGGAATGGATGTCCGTGTATCTTTGATGGCCAAATTTACATGCTGTAAATAATGAAACCAATGATTATGAACGCTACTGTTGAAATGCCAATAAGTTTCAGTGTTTGTCCATCAGTTGCTCTGTTTGAATCATCACTCATTATGCTAATCTCCTTATAAATCGTTGAATTTTCTCAAAATCTATTCACTAGAGCCGATTGGTAGTCGACTCATCTGAACAAAACATCCACACAAAAAAAGTGGGAAATGTTAAAAACATAACACAGATTTCTCTGTTTTCCAGTTTTCTGGTTACTCGTGAAGCACATCTTTCTGTTTTATTGAGCGCTCACAACCTGCTGGAAATATTATTATTTTTATCATAACAGTCTTGTTGTTGCTCACCCATCAACCGTTACGTATCGAAATTCTAACCTACATTTTCTGACAATGAAAGATGAGTTTTGAATTTAACCCCAAAATTTTTGCGGATTTATTGCATTCTGAAGTAAAAGACTTGAAATAGATTTGAAAATTCTGCGCTACAAGGAGGAAATCATGTATGAGCCTAAACAGGCTGCTGAAGAATGTGATCGAGGTCGTCGATGCAAAATAAAAGCAGGCGATAAAGCGGAGTTTGTTTAACGCTGCGATGGCAGCGTAGATAATTTTCAACAATCTGTTAATGGCCGTTAGGTGTTTGAAGACAAAACAAGTGTAAACTGCCTGTGTTGCCTGTAGGCGTGTATTCTCAAAGCGACTGACGAATGATGGATAACCTGCTCATAGCGATTGAACAACTAATACCAGTTGAGCTGTTAATCAATCTGACGATAATTTCTTTGGTCAGTTTTTTTGCTTCGCTGATTATTATTCCTGTCATTCTGGTTCACTTGCCGCATGACTATTTTGATATACGCATAGCCCGGCACTGGTTAAAAGACCGGCATCCTTTTCTGCGTATTCTGGGAGTGATTGTTAAAAATATTTTAGGTTCTGTGTTTGTGATTGTAGGTTTTATTATGCTTTTTTTGCCCGGACAAGGCATTTTAACCATGCTGATAGGTCTGTCGCTATTGGATTTTCCCAAAAAGCGCGAGCTGGAAATCAAAATTATCGAGCGGCCGTCTGTTTTGAAAATGATTAATACACTACGCCGAAAGTATAATAAATTGCCGCTCACATTGTCGTAGTGGTCTATCTATGAATGGTATATATTCATTTATTTTTTACTGAAAAAGCCCCCCCACTGTTTCTCAGCAGAACGGTGCGTGAGGGGGGGCGTTGAGGGTTATTGCATCTTAAGTGAGTTCGATGTCTGACGTCTGCTGAATTCCGGCTAGCAACCAGACAGAATCAGGGTCGTTTAAATTTTTTTCCACATGCCATATCTCGTCAAAAGCTTCGGGCTCGCCATCCGGTAACTCTCTTATCTGGCCGGTAAATCGTACGCTTGCGACCGCTGTATGATGATTTGTTTCAACATTCAGGAGGTTTGCGTCAAGAAACATGACTTCCGATTTCTGTTGAACATTGCCGCGTTCCTGAATTTGCATACTGATTTCAGCAAGCATCTCCGGCGTTGTGTATTCGCGTATATCATTGATATCCCCGATATCATGGGCAGCCTGTAAACGAATGAAAGATGTTTTTGCATTTCTTAAAAAAGGCTCTACTTTAAAGTCGGATGGAATATTTGAGTCGCGCGATTTTGTACCGCTGGTTCCCATTGTTCCTGTGGCTTGGTCGAATGGCGATTGTGTTACGTTTTCCCGGTTGGAAGTGCTCGCGCCTGAATATTGCAATGGTCGTTCATGTTCAACAGTGCGCTGTTTGCGCATCATACGGATGATGAAAAAAATGACGCCGACAATAAGGATCAGCATCAGAATGTCCATCATGTTGACCCCTTCAAATGCGCCACCCATGAATAAAGCAGCCAATAGGCCACCCGCCGCCAATCCAGCTAATGCTCCCCCCCATTTGCTTCCGCCGCTCGCTGCTGCATTTTGCGTTGGCGCTTGTTGCTGATTGGGTGTCGATTGTTGATTGAGAGATTGCCGCTGCTTACCAAAACTTTTTCCGCCCCCCATGCGTTTAGCTTCCGCATCAATTGCTATCAGATTCACCGTGAAAAATGTTAGTGTCAGGAAAATAAAAAATTTTTTCATTAATTGCACTCCCAAAAAGAATTGAAGCAAAAAGTATAACATTGGGTGTGTTGCAATATCTATTTGTCAGCGAAATCGCTGTGTGCCATTAAATGTACTGAGGGCAGCCTGCTGGCCTAACATTAATTTATGGTGCAGCGGGGTAAAAGTTCATTTTTTCTCTGGTTCTTCTTTTCGTATATTCCGGCAATAACACTATTGAAAACGATTTAATGAAGAAATCTGTTGGTTTGCGGGTATCTCGTCAGGATGTGCGGCTTCTGAATGCTTTTACAGGATTTACGATGATTTCGAACGTCGTCAAAAAACAGCCCGTTCATTTTCTGATATCTGTTCTTCGCAGAATTTGGGGCTTTCGTTAGCCAGTTATTCATCGTGGTTCTTTTAATTGTTTGAAAGTTTCATTGCCGTTATTAATCAAAAGCATTCATCATTAAGTCTGGCATGAAATGATGGAATGCATAAAAAATTTGTAACTTCTGAAACTTTTTTTAGTTAAAACCATCTTTATGGTATGGTTTCTGCGATCAGAAATCATTAATCGATTAGTGAATATTAATTTCTAATGGTACAAAACCAAAAGGAGAGATGATCATGGCAACAACGTATGGAACGAGTAGTGCTGCGAGCGCGGACTACGACATGTCACTGTGGTACGACTCGAAGTACTACAAGCTGGGCATGGGTATAATGCTGGCGGTAGCGATATTCTGGATCT
>JADZAR010000152.1 GCA_020852475.1 Nitrosomonas sp. | reverse complement strand
ATTTTCAGAATAAAAAAACAAGTAAAGCAAGGTGCAAGAAATAACTGTGTAATACAAAAACACATCCTGCCACTGTAGTAAAAAAGCCCCTTATTCATATACAAATAAGGGGCTTTTTATTTGGTGGAGAAATTCGGAAGCGTTTCAAACGAGCTTTTCTCTACTCTACGAGACTGGAACGAAATCTTGAAATGAATTCCACTGGATAGCTATCCCCAGCCCTGACTGTAAATCAACCTGCTGATACACCTTTGACAGCGGTATGCCGATTAACTGGCATATCGCTGTTTTCATATTCACAAATCCTCTTTGTTATTTTGGCGTCCCTCTCCATTTCCCGGTGAGTGGAAGTCGGATGTGTATTGTTCAAGCAAAGGAGTAATTGATGCCCGAACAGACCACAAGAAAAACCTCGCCCTTTTGCCTGCGCCTGACACCGGAAGAACGTACTCTGCTTGAACGTGAAGCGGCTGGATTGCCTTTAGGCGAATATATTCGCCAACAGATTTTTGACGAAAACCGTATCAAGCGCCGCACCCGTAACAAACATCCGGTCAAGGATCACAGGCTTTTGAGTCAGCTTTTGGGCGAACTGGGTCGCTCACGGCTGGTCAATAACCTTAATCAACTGGCCAGGTCCGCCAATTGCGGACTGCTGAATCTTACTCCGGAAGTCAAAACAGCGCTTCTGAATGCTTGCGCCGATATCCGCCATATCCGCGAAACCCTCATGAAATCCCTCGGCCTGGACAGGTAACTTGCATGATCATCATTGCCTCTCAACGCGGTGGTGCAGCCAGATTGGCCGCACATTTGCTCAATGATCGGAATAACGATCATGTCGAGCTGTATGAAGTCAGCGGTTTCATGTCTGAAACGCTGAACGATGCATTACAGGAAATCCGTGCTCAAGCGATGGGAACACGCTGTGATCAGTATCTGTTTTCTGTCAGCCTCAATCCGCCGGAGACGGAGAAAGTCGGAACAGATGTTTTCGAACAAGCCATCAGCCGTATCGAAGAACGAATGCATTTGCAGAATCAACCACGTGTCATCGTCTTTCACGAGAAAGAAGGCAGACGCCATGCGCACTGCGTCTGGTCACGTATCGACACGCAAGAGATGAAAGCCGTTAATTTGCCGTTTTACAAAAGCAAACTGATGGATATTTCCAAAGAAATCTGCCTGGAGCAAGGCTGGAAACTGCCTGCCGGATTGATCGAACGTGAACAAAAGAATCCACTCAATTTCACGCGAGCACAGTGGGAACAGGCCAAACGACTGGATGATGATCCCAGATTGATCAAGGCCGTGCTGAAAGAATGCTGGTCGGTATCGGATAGCCGAAAAGCATTTGAAAATGCCCTTGAACAATACGGTTACACTCTCGCCAAAGGTGACCGGCGTGGATTTGTCGCGGTTGACTGGCGTGGAGCAGTGTTTTCCCTGTCAAAGTGGCTGGATGTCAAAACCAAAGTGCTCAAGGAACGGCTTGGTGATTCAGAGCAGTTTCCGGGCATTGCTGAAACAACGGCCAGAACCGACAAACAGCTTGTTGAGCGGCTGAAAAACTTTACCGCAGACATAAAACAAAGCAGCCGTACTCGCATGAAACCGTTGCTGGAACAGAAAATGCGAATGAATACACGACACAAGACCGAGCGTAATAACCTCCATGAAACGCAAAAACAACACTGGCAGCAGGAAAGCGAAGGCAGGCAAGCCCGGTTAAACAAAGGCATTCGGGGTCTGTGGGACCGCCTGACCGGACAACATAAGCAGGTGAAGGATCAAAACGAACGTGAAGCTTGGCAGGCATTGGTGCGTGACAGGCAACAGCGGGACAATCTGATCCAGCGTCAGCTGGAAGAACGTAATGCACTACAACGGGATATCAGAAATATACAGCAAGCCCGAAACACAGAAATTGAACACCTTAAAAGAATGATGTTCTCAGCATTGTCGCCGGAGATGCAAATCCGGATCCAAGTACAATTTGAACAACGACAGTCCCGGCAGAATACGCAATCACCTGACCGGAATAACGATTACGACCTGTCAATGTAGCAACAGACAGAAGGATTCAGTGAATACGCAGTTCAAATTCGATTTTTACCGCATAACCAAGTACACGCGCGTAATCCTCGACAGTAGCCAGCCTTGGTGAGACATTCGAATGCAGGCTTTCCAGCCGGGAGATGTTGCTTTTCTTAGTACCCAGCAGATCGGCCATCTGTTCCTGTGTCACACCCGCTTTTTTGCGCAAAGCGATCATCTGGCGTTTCATCTCGAACGCCGTTGAAAGTGCCTCATATTCGGCTTTGACCTCCGGGTCTTGCAACGCTGTTTGTTTGAATGTGTCGAATGTCGGTCGTTTATGTGTCATCGCTCTGTACCTCCTTCAGTCGCTTTTGCACCGTTTCCATATGGTGCTTCGGAATTTTTTGATCCTTCTTGATCACTGTTAGCAAAATGACAATTTCCCGGTTTTTGACGGTACAAAATACTGATCGGGAAATGCCTTCACGTCCCTTTGCCCGGATTTCGAATAATCCCTTGCCCAACGGGGCTGTATGAGGGCGTCCCAGATCGGGGCCGAATTCCTGAATCAATTCTGCGATGCGCAGAAAATTGGCAAGAATTCCCGGCGGTAACGCCAGCGTTTCTGCCTCGACCTTCTCGTTATAGAACGTGATCGTCCATCGCATAATTAAAGTTATCAAATATGATAACCTCTGTCAAGCCAGCTATCCAAGCGTTTGATGACATTCCGGCAGATTAATCACCCTCAAATAGAAAGACAAAACCATGAACAAATCTTTCTTCCAGAAAAAGAAACGGATACCGCTGTTTCTCGTACCGAAAGTGCGTAAGCGCCATGTGCTGCCCGTTTACAAGGATCGTGTAACCGAATGGAAACTCTTTGCCGAAGGAGCACTCAGGAACCAGGTATTTCACAATGCAGTGATGAACCGGGGAAACAAATGCCTGGCCTGCGATCAGTCGCTTATCACCGGCAAGGCAAAGAAATATTCCCATATCGAAAAACATCATCACTGTTATATACAGTTATGTATCGGCCATATCCTGCCGGAGGGCTCAGGTGATATTTACCGGGAAGCCGGAAATGCCGAATTTCCTCATGTGCCCAATTGCAGGCAATGCAAGGCCAATAGCCCTGAATATTTTGAAGAGTGCATCAAAAAAATATTCCCCGTTCACAGAAGCTGTCACGGCTATATTCATTTGGTAGAGAAAATGCTGTTTGACAGGCTCGGAACAATGTTTCGGAATAACTTTGTACAAGCCACATCAAAATAGAACAGCAAATTTAATAGCTATGTATTTTTACCATCAGGATTCCGAACTAAATAGTTAACGCATACTGTCGTATGTGTGTCGTTTTCATCTCCGTAGATCATCTATAAATCCACAAGGGCTTTAAATCCACCATAGGCCATCCGTGAGGGATCAAACGGCATATTGTTTTCATCGCAAGCTTCTTGCATGCGCGGATCGGCCATCACTTTTTTGTTTACTTCATCCCGGTGTTCGCGGGATTTATAGACGATAAAGGCAAAAATAACGGTCTCCCCGTCTTTTGTCCCTGCCAGTTCGCCGAACGGCGTTATTTTGCATGTTTCAGGTGCGTCTTCGGGCATTTCCGGTTTGGTATCTTCCAGCACGCATTCCTTGTATTGAAGCGCACCGTGTTCCATCCAGATTTTTCCTGCGCTTTCTGCCATTTGACGGTAAGCGTCAATTTTACCTTCCGGCACAGGTAAAACAAATCCATCTACGTAAATCATAATCAACCCCCTTTTTGTGATTTATAAAACCGTATCCATCCTTCTTTCGTGTGTCTTCCCCCACCTGAATGATATTCTCATTCGCGTACCGCAGCTTCGAGCGCGGCAATATCGATCTTGTTCATTGTCATCATCGCCTCGAAAGCGCGTTTCGTTTTATCCCGATCTGATCCTGTCGTCAGCTCCATGAGCCGCTTTGGCGTGATTTGCCAGAAAAACCCCCAACGATCCTGACACCAACCACAATTATTCTCACTGCCGCCGTTCTCTATGATCGCGTTCCAATAGCGATCGGTTTCTTCCTGGTCGTTGGTCAGCACCATAAAGCTAACGGCTTGGTCAGGGGTAAAATTCGGCCCGCCATTCAAGCCGATAAACGACCGCCCAAGCACGGTGAATTCAACGGTCAATTCATTGCCTGCCCGCCCGCCGGGAAAATCGCCGGGCGCAGTGTTGACTCGTTCCACACGGCTATCGGGAAAGGTAGCGGCATAAAATTCTGCCGCTTTGCTGGCTTCGCCATGGTCGAACCACAGACATGTTGCAATTTTCTGCATGGACATTCTCCTTTTGATCATTTTATCGGTGCGGGCAGCCGGGCCAACAGCAAGGGCGGCGTTTACCTTCACTCAGGCTTTCGCAGCCCCAATTGATTCTCTTATTCCTCGTAGCTATTTTCTTGGCGGATTCGACCCAATATCCACTCATTTCGAGCAAGCGGGGTAATATCCTCCCAGGTTTCCAGGGCTTCAGGATTGGTAATCAAGGCTTTTTTTAAATCTTCCGGCAGTTCATGAACCACACCGCCGGATATCTCTTTTTTCATCATTGCCTGTCTTTCTTGAAGCCATCAGTTACGCCGTCTCCTGTTTCAGCAATTCTTCAAGCTGCGTAATCGTTGTGCCCCAACCTTCGTGGAAACCCATGTCTTCATGCATTTTTCTTTGCTCTGGCATATTATGCATTGCACAAACCCTATATCTGGTCCCTGATGATGTTGGTTGAAGCTCTATTACGGCAGTCATGACGATATGGGCGCATTCTTTATCGCTTGCTGCGGCAGGCGCGGCGGGCCTATAATTTTTTATTAAGGCGCTTGTCCATATCAGACGTTTTTCATCTATAACCTCCAGAAAGCATCCTGAATTCGGAAATTTATTGCCTTCCGGATCTTGCATGACCGTATAAAATTCTCCCCCAGGACGAAGATCAACCCGACAATCTGAAATGCTCCAGGGTTTCGGAACAAACCATTTTTTAAGCAGTTCCGGTTCGGTCAGACCGCGCCATACCAAATTTACAGGGACAGTCAATTCGCGTTCGAGTACGAGGTCTAGCTCGGCATCAATCGATGTTGTGTCCATCGTTATTTCCTTTCGATGTGTCATGTTCTGTTAAAAGCAGAGCGTCCAATGCGTCAAAACATTCGTTCCAGAATTTCCGCATTTGGCTTAGCCATTCTCACATTTCATCCACGCCTTGCGGATTTATAGCTAACTGGTAAAGCCAGCGTTTCATTGCATTTAACGTCAAAAATATGGAAGATATTCTGAAATCGCGTAATTATTTATCAGCTTCCTCATCAATCCACAGTCAGGGAGTTAACTCATGACCAGGAAAATCCTTGTTGTTCTCACCAGTGTAGAAAAATATCCTGATATGGATCGGGCCACAGGATTGTGGCTCGGTGAAGCCGTTCACTTTGTGAAAAAAGTCGAGGCGGCAGGTTATGAAGTTGACTATGTCAGCCCCAAAGGAGGTTACACCCCCATCGATCCCCATAGTCTTTCCATGGCTGAGCCTGTTGACTGGGAGTGGTATCAAGACAAGGATTTCATGAATCGTCTTGGCAAAACGTCGAAAGCCAGTGAAGTCAATCCCGATGATTACGTTGCAATCTATTATGCAGGTGGCCATGGCGTGGTTTGGGACTTCCCGGACAATGCCGAACTGCAATCTATCAGCCGTAAAATCTATGAAAATGGCGGGGTTGTGTCTTCCGTCTGTCATGGTGCAGCCGGGTTGCTGAATATCACGCTCTCGAATGGCAGCCTGCTTGTAAAAGGCAAACAACTTACCGGTTTCTCCAATGAAGAAGAAAAACTGGCGGAACTGGATAAATTTGTCCCTTTCTTAACCGAAACCGAATTGGTCGCACGCGGTGCTATCTACAAGAAAGCTGAGGAACCGTGGGTTTCTTTTGCTGTTGAAGATCAGAGATTGATTACTGGACAGAATCCCGCCTCTGGTGAGGCTGTTGCTGACTTGTTGATTAAAGCCCTTGGAAAATAAAGCCTGAAAGAGCATACCCAACCTGCAATTGCCATTAATACCAATAAATATTATAATTAAGCATATATGTTTAGATTGATGGAGTAGGCTATGCCGGTACAAAAAAATACCAGTGTCACGCTGGGCGAGCATTTTGAGAAGTTTCTTGCGCATCAGATTGAAGCTGGGCGCTACGGTTCAGCCAGTGAAGCGATCCGCGCCGGGCTACGCCTGCTGGAAGAACGCGAGGCAAAGCTGGAAGCATTACGCCGTGCCCTGATCGAGAGCGAGCAAAGCGGCCCGGTTGATTATTCCCTGCAAAATGTTCTGGATGAGCTGGAAAGTGCAGACTAGATGGGATCGTTTATCCTCAGGCAGAAAGCAATGGATGATTTGCTGTCCATTGGCCGCTACACCCGGAAAGAATGGGGAAAAACACAACAAATCTGCTATCTGACACAGCTTGACCGTGCATTTCATGATTTGGCAGACAAGCCCGGTCTGGGCCGGGCATGTGATGAGATCCGGGAAGGCTATTTCAAGTATGGGGTCGGTAAACATGTCATTTTTTACCGTCATACCGGAAAAGACCGGATCGAGATTGTCCGTATCCTGCATGGCCGTATGGATATCGAACAGCATTTGTAATGCTGTTTTCTATTTTACGGCCCTGATTCCATTACCGCCGAAAACCACAGGATTTCGGCGGCGCGATTTTTTCCTTAAAACAGAGAAACTAAGCGCTGCTGGCTGAAACCCGCAGCGCTTTGCTTTGATCTTTAGTGATTCCAGAAGATATGCACCTCTTCCAATCCTGTTTCCAGGGTGAACACATCGCCGTTCAGCTCCATATCACGGCCCATGCGCTCGTAATCGATATAGTAAGCAAGATTTGCAGGAATCTGCGTGGTGTCTTCGGTCAGTTCTTCCGCAAAATCGGCCAGTGATGGATAGCAACCACAGTAGTTTTCCTCTGCTGCCGTTCTGGCTTCTTCCAGGTCGCCACTAAAATGATTCAGTAGTTCACTGCCGAAATCCGGGTATTCCTCGATAAAGCAGGCGATTTCATGCGCCGTTTCAAGCCCTGCATATTCGCTAAAAATAAACCCCGCCAAAGCCTTCATGATCATGTATCGCATATTCCTCCGCGAAGCCTTCCGGACTGGCAGCCAGCATCTGATTCACTTGTTCACGGATAGCGTCCAGATCGTCGGTCGCATTGATCCAGACACCATGAAGTTTGCCATTGTTGTAAGCCGCCAAATCTGCAACATAGATTCTGATCTCGGTGCACATTGTCTTTTTTCTCCTAATTCGGTGTTGGGGTTCAGAGCAAAGCGTTTTGCCTTGCTCTGAACCCCTGCCGACTAGGGCGACTAAGGCGGTCGTGAAAAAGTCAAGAAAAATTGCGGAGGGTCTTCCCCACGTAGTGGATCAGGCGGAAACCGTCATTTTTCTTGACTTTGAGGGGGACAAGAGCCCCTCCAGTTTTATTATCTATAAATATCCGGGATAACATTCTCTGTTTTAATTAAATAAATTGCACTAATTACCCGTAATCAGAGCACTGCAAGCAGCAGAGTACTTTTTGATAGGCATTATTAACCCCTTATTAACCTGCTCCTGTTAGAGCCTGTTTACAATCTCCTGAGTAGTAGAGCCAGGAAGGCCATATGGATAAATTGCAAGCTGGTATTGAGTTTACGCTCGCAGTTTTTCCACAGCTGCTGATTCTTCTCCAGCCAGGCAAAGCTGCGCTCAACAATCCAGCGTTTGGACATGACCTTGAAGGTATGCAGCTCACTTCGCTTGGCAATCTGCACCGTGAGGGGCTCTCCCAGGATTTTCCGCACCTCTTCGGCAAACGGTTTTCCGGTGTAGCCGCTGTCACACAGCAGGCTTTGTACGTGCTCCAGATTTAGCTTGCAGCGCGCCAACGCTTGCAATGCACCTTTGCGGTCAGTCACCTCCGCCGTCGTCACCGCAATGGCATGCGGCAACCCTTGCGTATCGACCGCGATATGGCGTTTGATGCCT
>JADZAR010000151.1 GCA_020852475.1 Nitrosomonas sp. | reverse complement strand
TATTTTATAACAGCCAAAGACTGCATTCATACCTGGATTACAAAAGCCCAAACCAATATGAAGCAGAAGCAGCAAAATCGATAAAAGCAGCTTAACTGGTGTGTCCTGTTTTACTTGACCAGGTCAAAGTGATCAACGTAGCCGACTTTTCCAATAGTTCCGTCTTTGGTTAATAGAACATCGCCTTTTTTAAGCTGGATGTTCCTGTCCTGATCGTAACGCCATTCATCGACAAAATGGCATGTAGACCAATTGACTTTTCCACCGACGAAATCAGTGCCAGTCACCAAATAGTATTTACCTGAATCAAGATACTCTTTCGTTGTTAAAGCTTGCCATCCAATGCGAGCTTTTAAGTTCGCATCATTTTCTATTCGAATGAGATTCCATTCACCGCCAAAACCCGGCAGGCGTTTTTTGCCGGTGAGGAGTTGTTGCATGGTGGCGGTTTTGATATCGCGCTTTTTGGCAATCAGCTTTTCCAGCGAAATAATCAACTCATCAACGTCAGATAAAGCTTTGGCGATTGCTTTTTGTTCCTTTAACTCAGGTTTCAGAAAGCAGAAGTTTTTCACTAACTCAGTATCAAGCACACCGGCACTATTTCCAGCCGAACTTACAAGCTTGAGCAGACCACCCATCTGGCCGAGAATGTAAAATGTTAGAAACTTGGGTTCAATTGTTCTATCTGGGATGAGAGCTTTTACATCTTGGTTGAAAGAGACCGGCGCAACTACCATTCCCGCCCGAATTTCACTGTGTAGTGCGCTTCCCCTAACTAAGAGTAGTGTAGAGTTTAATGGTGCCATTTTGCTTCCAATAGCAACGGCTTCCTTTGTTAGAAATTGGTCAGATGTAAATATTTCTGAACTTTTTAGTGTTGAACCACTAATCCATGGCACCGTTCCGTTCCAATATTCAGAATTGTCCCTACTTGGAGTCCCACCTGATAACCATCTAGTATTGTTTCCTATTGTAGAAATTTCCCAGTCTTCGGGAATCTCGCCAACTTCTGTTTCTTTATATCCCGGCCTTACCATGACAGTCCCATTTTTTTCAGGTGCTCTTCGACAAGATCGGTGTATTTCTCAACATCTTTGCTGAGGGATGGCAGGGTTTGCGCATAGCGTTCTTCCAGTGTTTTGACGCGGTTTGCGAGTTGCTGCGTCATGCGTTCTATTTCCTCTATGATTTGCGCTTCAACACTTGCAAACCATTTGTCCTGAATGATGAGTTTTTTTAGTTCGGCTTCCGGGATGGCTGGAATTTTCTTGAACACCAACTCGTCCAATTCGTCCTTCGCCACCTTGACTGCCGATTTACAGGTGGATTCCTTATTAACCAATTCAAGGCATTTTTTCAGCGCGGCAATTTCCTCTTGATCCTTGGAAACTTTGATGCGGTCGGTTATACCTTTTTTGGAAAGGTTGCCTTTTTCATTTTTGGCTTCTTCGATCAAACCATCTTCACCGCTATTTTCCTCCACGAAATTTTCCAGTTCCTGCGTGGCGGTTTCAAATTTTGATTGAAGCTCATCAAGGGCGCTTTGCTTATCCGCGAAGTACCGGGCGATCACCAAGGCAGGTGGCAGGATATCGCTTTTATAACGTTTTTTGGATTTTGATGCGCCAAATTCGAAGTCGTGTTCTTCCTTATAAACAGACTTGCCGTTTTTATCCTTCACCGGCACCAGTTGACGCACGACATTGGCGGCTTTCCAGCCATCCTGAGTCATCATATAAACATCGTCTTGCATCGTGCCTGCCCAATAGTCCATCAAAATTTGATAGATATCGTATTTGCTGAGCAGATCGGCATTGGCAAATCTGGCAAGCAAGTCTTCTGAAATATCAAAGATCAGTTCTTTCGGACTGTCGCCGATGCTGATTTCAGAAATACGACTTTCATGTGCCGATTTCCATCCGTCATAAAGCGCCAAGGATTTTTCTTTAAAAGCGTGAAATTCAGCATGATCAAGAATAGTGGCTTTAACTTCTCTGGCTTCGATCAATGCATCAGCATAGTTTTGACGGTTGCTCGGTTTGAATAACGTATTGCGCAGACTTGGAAAAACATCCCAATAATTTTGGAGCGCATCAATGTCCCGGTTTGGAATGCCGCCATTTAAATGCGCATCCAGATCATGGATATCTTCCGGTTCGCTGGAATCGATATAACGGGGAATGTTGAGGTTAAATTCATTCTTACCGGCAATTTCATCATAAGGCACAAGGCGGGAGTATCGCTCCAGCTCAAGCTGTTTATTAAACACATCAACGATTTTGTGAATATCCTGAGAACGAAGGCGGTTTTTATTGCCGTCCTTCATAAAACCTTTGCTGGCGTCGATCATAAAAATCGGGCGTTCTGCTTTCGCATTTTCCTTATCAAGGACGATGATGCAGGCGGGAATGCCTGTACCGTAAAACAAGTTTGCTGGCAGGCCAATTATTCCTTTGATATAGCCTTGCCGGACAATATTGCGGCGAATATCAGCCTCAGCGTTTCCACGGAATAACACACCATGAGGCAGAATGACTGCGCCTTTGCCTGTGCTTTTTAAAGATTTAATGACGTGAAGCAAAAAGGCGTAATCACCATTCTTTTCTGGCGGCTCGCCATATTCAAAACGTTTGAACTGATCTTCGGAGACATTGATCCCACTGCTCCATGATTTAGACGAGAACGGTGGATTGGCCACGGCATAATCGAAGATTTTTAGGCCGCCGTCATTGTTTACCCAATGGGGATCGGAAAGCGTGTCATCCTGCCAAATGTCCGCAGAGGGACAATCGTGCAAAATCATATTCATTTTTGCCAAGGCAGCGGTAGCATTATCTTTTTCTTGACCGTAAAGCGTCAAGCCATTGGGCGCTTCATCGTTTACTTTCAATAGTAACGATCCCGATCCGCAAGTGGGGTCATAGGCAGTCTCATCCTGCCGTGTTTGTTCATTAATTCCCAGAATTTTAGAAAGAATACGCGAAACTTCCGATGGCGTATAAAACTGCCCCTTGCTCTTGCCGGATTCAGTTGCAAAGTGGCGCATCAGGTATTCATACGCATCACCGAGAAGATCATCGCCTTCCGCACGATTTTTACCGAGGCTTAAATTTTCAAAAATGCCGACCAGATTGCTCAAGGTATCGACCATTTTTTGGCCTTTACCTAAACGTTCTTCATTCTCAAAATCGTTGTCTCCACTGGACAACCACGCCATGTCATTTTCGGCTGCAAGCTTAGATACGATTTTGTTTAATTCTTCACCGATATTTTTCTTACCCTTTTTGGCAACCATGTCGGCGAATGATCCGCCTTCGGGTATAAAAATCGGTGCGTGTTTTTGATTGGCATATTTGTCAGAAACATATTTCACAAAAAGAAGAGTAAGAATGTAATTTTTATACTGCGATGCGTCCATACCACCGCGAAGCTCATCACAGCTTGCCCACAGGGATGAATATAATTCTGTCTTCTTAATGGCCATCTATTGTCATATCCTCATTTTGGCTTTATGCATTTTTTTAGCAAACTGCTTCTCATATCCAGATGATACGTGAGAATAAGCGAAAACTGGCAAGTCAACAACCGCGAAGGACATCTTGCATCAAATGGTTATTCTCTCGTTTGCTGAGTTAAATGCGTCAAAATCAAAATTGAAACGCATCCAAGGACGCTAGACGGTTACTTATAAAATGTAACCTGATAGGTTTTGCATATTCTTGAGAATGGCTGTTCAGGTTGGGCCGGAATATGCAGATAAACTATTACTATTCAACATTTAGGTCCCAATTGATTTACTCTAAGAGTTTCAAATAATGTTCAAGAATCGTTCTTACAAACTCTTTACCAGGTTGCGTTCCAGAAGTGATTTCCCGGATTTTTTCTTTGACCTGATGAATGGACATGCCCGTGTTCGGGGCAGCTTCCATGACAGCCGAATAAGCGCCAAGTACATCAGCGCTCGTGATTTCATAACCATGGCCAAGCGATAGCCATTTCAACGCAGCCAGTCCGGACTCAACAGCAAAGACGGGATTTTCATCGCAGAAATCTTGAGCGGCCCGGATTAACGTGCGGGGATCAGTTGGACTGGATGTGATCAGTTCAATAGCCAAATTGAATAAACCGGCGCTCTTTGCGGCTGCAAACCATTTGCCTTCTGAACCGGGCGTGCTGGCGATCAAGTCCCGCAGGATTTCTTCAACTGGTTTGTTGGGATACTTTTTAACAATTGCACGAAACGTGGCAAGATTGGTCGTAGTTTGATTGGCTTCAATCGCATAACGACGATAGGCTTCTTCAGTCATGCCGGATGAAAGCAGAATAGCTTCACAGTCTTGCGCAATCAGCCAGCCGGGTTCATTGCGTCCGCGCGATGCCTCAGCATACTGAATCGCTTCAGCTTTTTTGTTCATGGCAACCAGAGCTTTAACGCCCCATTGGCGATCGTGCCATAATTTGTAGGGCGCTTTGTCGACTAGCGTAAGCAGTTCATCGTATCGGCCTGCTGAATATAGACAAGACAGGCAGACACTTGTACCTTTAAAATAACCATAGCCGGTCGATGCAGGACTCCAGTTTTTTTCGAGAAAAGGCAACAGCTCATCAGCCCAGGAAGATGCCATTTCCTTGGTCACGCATAATTCACCCCAGTAGTCGCCTAAACACTCGAGATACGGAATTGCATCATCCTGAAATGCAGTCCAAAGCCGGTCAAGCCAACGTTTTCGAACTTTAATGTCAACATCTGCTTTTGCAATAATTGGAACCAGCGTATCGATTGCGCGATTGACAGCAGTGCCAATCGACCCCGATGAACTATCCACCTGTTCCAATGCTGGAGACAGTTTTTCCAGTAGCGTTACTGCGCCTTCTGCTGCAAGAATGGGATCTTTTCGAGTAAACGATTTGATTTCAGATGAAGCTTCCTTTATCCGTTGAATCGGCAGTTTTGAATTCCAGCCAAATGCATGGTAACGGAACCTGGATGTGAATTGCCATTTGTACAAGGGCATAGGTGATATCGACTGTAAATTGATAATCATCCCAGATTTTGGACGCACATGCATTAAAACAGCGCAATATTTGCAGCGATAAAACTAATTTTTTTTCTTTGAAAAAATAGTCAAAATCGTTTCAAAAAGTGCAAAAAATGTGCAAAAAACATCTCTAAATACTGACCAAAATGCTGACCAAGCTATGCCAAAACATGACCAAAAATGCCAAAATACGGTCAACATTGGTAGCGTAACTTATTGATATATAATAATATGATGGCGGAGAAGGCGGGATTCGAACCCGCGGTACGGTTTGAGCCGTACACACGCTTTCCAGGCGTGCACCTTCAACCACTCGGTCACTTCTCCATTAAATTTTCAGCAAAAAAATTTGCAGCATGATGGGCGGGGAAGGATAAACCAGAAAGTGGTTTTGAGCAACTTTTCCGCCGCTGTTTTTTTACGTCAATCAATCAGTGCGTATATTGTATGCCAATTGTACTGTTTGCCGCAGTAACATCGAGTTGCATTGAATAACGATCATTAATCCGGATAAATCGCCCGTTGCCAACCTTGATGCTGTAAGCGGTTGATGGCTCACACTGGCTTTCTTTCATCTCATCTTTGGAAATGTTCTCGCACATCAGCCGATAGAATTGCTGCGCCATATCCGTTTCATATTCAGGAATCGGTTCATCGCCTCCGGCAGTCTTGACGCGACCGCCGCTCAAGCTGCGGTGGTAGGTGATCCGGTGCAAGTTCGCATCGTCTTCTATTTCTATTCTGAAAATGGTTCTGCGGTTGTTTTGCAGTTCGCCCTGTTTGGTGAACAGCCGGCTGTTGATTTCGGTGTAACCTTGTGCGGTGAGAATGCCTGCAATTTGATCAAACGGCGTTGCAAGAGAGATGCCCGAAATTTCGATATGCCTGAATGATTCGTCGTTGCCGTTTGCGGATTGTGCGGCAGTTGTCGCAGTGGAAATCAATACACATGCAATGCCGAGGCATGCGATCCATCGTAGTGCAGTATTTCCAGGTCGGACTGAAAGATTAGGTCGTTTTATCATGGGAATATCGCCTCCGTCAGATTTTCGGTAATGTGACGCCGCTCTGGCCTTGATATTTACCGCCGCGGTCTTTGTAGGATATCTCGCAGACTTCGTCCGATTCAAAAAAGATGACCTGGGCGACGCCTTCGTTGGCGTAGATTTTCGCGGGTAGCGGTGTCGTATTGGAAAACTCCAGTGTAACATAGCCTTCCCACTCAGGTTCAAAAGGCGTGACATTGACGATGATGCCGCATCGCGCATACGTCGATTTGCCCAGGCAGATAGTCAGGATGTTGCGCGGAATGCGGAAATATTCGACCGTACGCGCCAGCGCGAATGAATTGGGTGGGATAATGCAGACATCATTTTTGACGTCGACAAATGAATTTGAATCAAAATTCTTGGGATCAACAATGGTGGTGTTGATATTGGTGAATAATTTGAATTCATCCGAACAGCGTATGTCGTAGCCATAGCTCGATGTACCGTAAGAGACAATGCGCTGATTGTCCCTGTGACGGATCTGATCCGGTTCAAACGGTTCGATCATGCCGTGTTCAAGCGCCATGCGCCGTATCCATTTGTCTGATTTGATGGTCATCAATTATCTTCCATAATGATCTTGGCGAATACCGCTGAATGATCTTCGGCTGATTCGGCTACTTTCACCGCGATTTTGCGCGCGATCAGCCGGTAGGTCTGTGCAATCTGGCTGTCAGGCTCGGCGATGACGCTGGGTCTACCGCTGTCCGTGTGTTCGCGGATTTTGATATCCAGCGGCAATGCACCCAGGAAGTCAACCTGGTAATCGCGGCACATTTTTTCGCCGCCGCCGGCGCCGAAAATCGGTTCCGTATGGCCGCAACTGGAGCAGGTGTGCGTGCTCATGTTTTCCACAATACCGAAAATCGGAATGCCGACTTTTTCAAACATTTTAAGGCCCTTGCGTGCGTCGAGCAGGGCAATGTCCTGCGGTGTGGTGACGATGACCGCGCCGGTTACCGGTATTTTCTGCGCTAGCGTGAGTTGGATGTCGCCGGTGCCGGGGGGCATGTCGACAATCAGATAATCCAGGTCCTTCCAGTTGGTGTCATACAGAAGCTGCTGCAAGGCCTGGGTGACCATCGGGCCGCGCCATACCATCGGTGTTTCGGTATCGATCAACAGTCCGATAGACATGGCCTGTATGCCATGCGCGACCACGGGTTCCATCGATTTGCCATCGAGCGATTCCGGTTTTTCTGTGATGCCGAGCATTTGCGGTTGCGAAGGACCGTAAATATCGGCATCCAGAATGCCGACATTGGCGCCTTCGGCAGCAAGCGCCAGCGCCAGGTTGACCGCGGTTGCCGACTTGCCGACACCGCCTTTGCCTGAAGCTACGGCGATAATGTTCTTGATGCCGGGTATCAGTTTGACACCGCCTTGCACGCCGTGCGGCACAATTTTGCTGCTGACGGTGACATTGACTTTACCGGCTCCCGGAATTGCCTGTAAAACAGCGGTGATCTGCTGCTGCACATCGGCCTTGATGCTGTTGGCCGGGTAACCGAGCACGGCGTCAAGTGTCACGTCATTGCCATTGATCCGGATATTCTGTATCGAACCGCCGGCGACATAATCCTTTCCGGTTGTCGGGTCGATGACGGAACTCAGAATGGACTGGATTTGTTGTTCAGAAATGGTCACTGGAAAAACTCCTCAATACGGCTGCTGTCACTGACGGTGCAGTAACAGAAATGGATTCACATTAAATTGGCATGGTAACAAATATCAGGCATGACGCACAATTTGTTAGAATAAGCGTCAAATCACACATTCGAACAAAAACACGATGAACAAGCGAAAAATTCTGGTGACTTCGGCGCTGCCTTACGCTAACGGCAGTATCCATCTGGGCCATCTTGTGGAATACATTCAGACGGATATCTGGGTGCGTTTTCAGAAAATGCGCGGACACGAGATTTACTACGTCTGCGCCGATGATACGCACGGTACGCCGATCATGCTGCGCGCCGAACAGGAGGGTATTACACCGGAAGCGCTGATCGCCCGCGTGCACGACGAGCACTATGGCGATTTTACCGGCTTTCATATTCATTTCGATAATTATTACAGCACGCACTCCGATGAAACACGCCATTACGCTGAAGACATCTATCAGAAACTGAAGGCGGGTGGATTGATCACCGCGCGCGGCATTGAGCAGCTGTATGACCCGCAGCGCAATATGTTTTTGCCGGATCGTTTCGTCAAAGGGGAATGTCCCAAATGCGGCGCAAAGGATCAGTATGGCGATTCCTGTGAAGCCTGTGGCGCGGCTTATACGCCGACCGAATTGAAAAATCCGTATTCCGCCGTTTCGGGCGCCACGCCGGTGAAAAAATCATCGGAGCATTATTTTT
>JADZAR010000150.1 GCA_020852475.1 Nitrosomonas sp. | reverse complement strand
ATTTGATCAATTCTGGTTCATCCAGATGGTGAGTCAAACTATGGTGTTTATAGCACGCCGCTTTTTAATTTTTGCTGCGTTACAATTCGTTGTAATAACGCGTTATTACGCCTCATTGTGCCTTGCCAAAAATAAAAATCAACGCACTCTAATCCCCATTCAACTGAGGTTTTTAGGTTAAAACCCGAAAAGGAATTCATCTTGAATTTTCAGCAGCTTCGCATCATCAGTGAGACAGTCCGCCAGAATTTCAATCTGACGGAAGTCGCAAAAGCCTTATTCACCTCGCAATCCGGCGTCAGCAAGCATATCAAGGATCTGGAAGACGAACTGGGCGTCGAGTTATTTATTCGCAAAGGCAAGCGCTTCACCGGACTGACCGCACCAGGCAAACAGCTGGTCACTGTCGTTGAACGCGTTTTGCTGGATGCCAACAATATCAAGCGCATGGCGGAGGAGTTCAGTCAACACGATCGGGGCGAACTGACAATCGTCACGACGCACACGCAAGCGCAATATGCCCTGCCATCCGTTGTCGCACAGTTTAAAAAAGAATTTCCCAAGGTACATCTGGTGCTGCACCAGTCCAGTCCCAGTGAAATTGTTTCGATGCTGCTGGATGACCAGGCCGATATCGGCATTGCGACGGAAGCGCTTGGCGACGTAGACAATCTGATTTCGTTTCCGTATTACTCGTGGCATCATTCCATTATCGTACCGCCCGGACATCCCCTGCTTTCCCAGCAGTCGCTGACACTCGAGGAAATCGCGCAATTTCCCATTATCACTTATCACCAGGGATTTACCGGCAGGTCAAGAATTGATCAGATTTTTTCCAGCGCCGGCCTGACACCCGATATTGCGATGTCCGCGCTGGATGCCGATGTGATCAAAACCTACGTCAAGCTCGGTCTGGGTATCGGCATTATCGCATCCGTAGCTTTTAATCCGGAACAGGATTCCTCCCTGGTGATGCTTTCCGGACAGCACTTATTCGAGAAAAACACAACCGTTATCGCAATCCGCCGCAATCATTTTCTCCGCAGCTATGCCTACCGGTTTATGGCGCTTTGCGTGCCGTCACTGAGTGAGTCGGCCATCCGCTCCGCCACGCAGATTTAACAGGTTACTGAGAAATGTAATCGATGCAGCCAATGCAAGATAAAACAGGTGAGAAAGCGAAGTTTATGTATGATAAATGAGCATTCTGAGCCTGTTTTAACGCCGCAACGGCAACGCAGATAATTTTTCAACAGCCTGTTAATGTCTCATTCGATAGACACGGCAACAGGCTTTGGCGTGTAGTTCAGTTTATACCTGTTCCTGTACAGATCGATTTCACAGTATCCCTACGCAGCTGCCGCGCACATTTCCCCGAGACCTTTGCACGGTGTCATGAGCGGTACGAGAATAAGGCAAAAATTTGCGAAAAAGCGGAGTTTACGGCGGGGTAAATGAGCATTTTTCGCAAATTTTTAACGCAATTATCGTGCCGCGCAGTAGCCGTGCAAAGGTCTCTCCCCATGGTTTCTCCTGGCATGACATAACAGTTCACCCTTCAGCTTTTCCTACGTGCTCGCACGTATAGTCGTGTGCTTGTCTTTTCAATATCATATTGATTCAAGAAATGCTGATGCTTAATTATGTACTGATAACAAAGTCTTAAGGTTTCGTCAAAGAACGAAAGCAAGAATGTTCACAGGAGGAGCGAGCGATGGCTAACGGATTGAATTGGAAAGAACGGCTTGTACTTGATAAAAAAGGCATTTTTAATGCAGGAGAATGTTTCAGGGGTACTTTGGCAGGAGACCGCACACTCATTAATCTGGATGCCCGGAGCAATGAATACAAATTAGGTCAGGCTTACGTAAACATACGCAATCTTGAATTTCGTTCCGAAAAGGCAGTAAAACTACAGGACTTCAAAGACTACCTCAAGTTGCGCGGCGATTTGATCAGGCTGGCATTCAGAGCGGACCAAAAACCACGCCCGGGTTATTCCGATGATGAGAGTTATCGCAACAAAAACAGCAAGCTGCATTATCCAAATGGTGAGATGTTGATATTGGTGGACAGTGCCGTATACGCCGACACATCCGCGAGTATCGATCAATACGTCCTGGATAAGTGTGTTCATGGTCGCCATGGTCGTACTTCAAATTCACGATTTGAAACCGCCTCTCAAATTCTTTAGCGAGCAGCGATTGCGACAGGAATCAGGAAAAGATCTTTCTGAACCGGTTAGAGCGATAGTGGGTTTTTCCTTTTGAGCATACCGATTTGTCAAACATCTTAATAGCATTCAAATATTAATCCTGTTTAAAAAATGAAATTTTTGTACCACTGAACTGTTAAGAGGAGATATCAGGAAAGGCAGCAAATCCTGTCTGCAAAAAATCGAGACGCTATTCGATGGGGCTGTAACGTATTGCTTTCATTATCTAGTAACTTTTATTTAAGGAGCATAGAAGATGGAAAAGTTAAAAAGGGCTAAGGATGGTTCCTTGAAAATACAAATTGAACTCAAAGAATTACAGAAAGAAGAACGATGGCCCGAGATTAATGCCTATCTGTTTAACAAAGCAGGCCGCCTTATTGCTCAATCGCACATTGTTCCCGATGCAACGAAGATCGGACTCGGCATGGCCAATTTTGAAAGGGTGTCCGTTGATGAAGATAACCTTACAGTTAAAATTGGTTCCGCGGTAAAGAATGTCAGTGATTTGGCGCGACAAAAACTTGAAGTTCAACGCTACAAGACCCTCCCCCAGAAAAATGGATTGCCAACTGTCTCGGTCGAGAAACTGGTCTGGGGATGCTGGATTAAAATACCGTATCTGGTAACAGGCACCGCAGAAAAACTGACTGATGGTAAAAAAGCGCCGATCTGCGTTGGCGAGGTAGATATCTACGATGTCGATGTCAACTGTTTTCTCAGATTACCGGATCTGGTAATAGAGCGGGTACGTGACAGTATTATTGATGTAATCATCGATCCACCGCCTTTTGATCTTCGTGATGTCAGTATCGAGCGTTATTGGTGGGATGATGACGATTGGTGTGGCACACCACCAAAACCGCACCCGCCTTTTAATTTGGAGATTCGTGACAAAATCAACAAATTGCCACGAGACTGGTCGTTTGCCGCAAACCGGGTTGCTTCTCTGGACACAGTGCGCTCTCGTTTTGACAATATGCTTGCCAACATGACTTTCACTGACAAGCAGATCTGGCTTAACAGCGAAACCGCCGCCAATATCAAACTGTCGCAGCTCATATACACCAATACCCAGCAATTCAGAACAATGTTGGTGGACAACTTCCAGTCGTTTCGCTTCTGGTTATGCTGGTATCCATGGATTTACTGGCTCTGGTGGCCATGGTGCCGTTTCTACGGACTTGAGCAATTAGGTACTGCCATACTGCAATCGGATGGCAGTTTCTCGACAGT
>JADZAR010000149.1 GCA_020852475.1 Nitrosomonas sp. | reverse complement strand
GCAAGCGAGGTTGTCCGTGATGCGTTACGCGGCATGGAAGAGCGCAAAACCAAACTTGAAGCCCTTCGCGCCTATTTGAAAGAAGGCGCGGAACAGGCGCAGCGTGGCGAGTTTGTTAACCATTATGCTATCGATAAGCTGATTGAGGAACTGGATGCCGAGGAATGACGGCTACTGTCAAAATTACGCCGTGTGCGCTGGAAGATCTCAAAAAGATCGGGCGATATACACTGCAAAAATGGGGAAAAAAGAAACGCGACAGTTATTTACGTGATCTTGACAATCGATTCGGATGGCTGGCTGAGAATCCCAAAATAGGCAAGCACAGAACGGATATCGAAGCAGGTTATTACTGTTATTTGCAAGGATCGCATTTAATTTTCTATACGATTGGCGAGGATTGTATCCATATTATTGGCATACCGCATAAGGCTATGGATATATTCAATTATTTTGATCCTGATTAGCACGGTAGGTTGGGGTAAGCTTTGCGCACCCCAACATAAACGGTACACAACCAGCTGATCCAATTGGGCACAATTAAATTAGTTTTATGAATAAAAAATGTTGAACAATGAAACGCAACATTGTTGGAGTTCGTAACCTCACCCCAACCTACGGGGTACGGATAAGCCCGCGTAGGTCCGACTAACCTCGCGTAACCGGGCTTTTGTACCATACTCCGTGAAGGATGCAGCTAAAATGGGTTGCTGCTTTTTGATTTTTGTAATTGAGCCTGTTATGTTCGATTCACTTTTTTCTGTATACCACACTCAGTAATGCACCGATGCGACCGTCAATTGCCCTGAATCTCAACCGGAATGCCGTCCGCGAGACGGTGGGCCGCTTTCGCGTGGCAAACCTGCGTGTATTCGGATCAGTGGTTCATGGCACAGACAAAGAGGACAGCGATCTCGACCTGCTGGTTGACGCCCTTCCTGGCGTGACACTGTTTGATCTCGGCGGATTGCAGATTGAGCTGGAAGATCTGCTGGGTGTTCACGTCGATTTATTAACGCCCGGTGACCTGCCAGCGAAATTTCGTAACCGGGTACTGGCTGAAGCGCGTCCCATATAGGAATGAATCGTCTCTCCGACTATCTCGATCACATGCGCTCGCGTAGACCCGATTAGCCTTGCGTAATCGGGTATTCGTGTCAATTTTGCGCTGAAACGCACAGGATGGGTGGCTGACGCCGCGGTCAATCGGAGACCTTTGCACGGTTATTACGCGGTACGATAATCGGTTTTTCCAGCAAGCATCCGATAAATCCGCCGGTAGGCTGCCGCGCTGTTGCGCCAGCTGAAGTCTTTGGTCATGCCGTTTTGTTGCAGCATGCGCCATGTTGCGGTGTCCTCAAACAGTTTTGCGGCGCGCCGAATGGTGGCGAGCAATTGTTCCGCGGTCATCGGGTGAAAGATAAAGCCTGTTGCGCTGCCGTTTTTCAGTGTGGCTGGCGTGCAATCCACGACGGTGTCGACAAGTCCGCCGGTGGCGTGCACCAGTGGTGGTGTGCCGTAGCGCTGGCTGTACATCTGATTCAGGCCGCAAGGTTCAAAGCGCGAGGGCATCAGGAAGCAGTCGGCGCCGGCTTCGATCAGATGTGACAAGGCTTCGGTATAGCCGATGTGGACGGCGATCCTGCCGGGGTAGGCGCGGGCAAGCGCGGTCAGATGCTTCTCCATTTCCGCATTGCCGCTGCCCAGTATCGCCAGTTGTGCGGGTATTTCGACGAGTTGCGGCGCGATCTGCTGTAACACATCGAAGCCTTTCTGGTGGGTGATGCGGCTGATCGCGGCGAATAACGGCGCGGTGTCGTCTAGTGTTAGCGCCATGGCTTTTTGCAATGCCCGCTTGTTGGCTATTTTAGCTGACAGATCGGTGCGGGCGTAGTGGCTGGCGATATAGGGATCGGTGGCGGGATTCCAGACGCTCTCGTCGATGCCGTTGATGATGCCGGTCATTTGACCGCGCCGCGCCGACAGCAGTCCCTGCAAGCCGAAGCCCAGCGGTTCGGACTGAATTTCCCGGGCGTAATTGGGGCTGACCGTGGTGATATGGTCGGCGTAATACAGCCCTGCTTTCAAGAAAGATAGCTGACCGTGAAATTCAGCGCCGTGCATGTTGAAACTGCGGGCGGGTAATCCCAGACGGGCGACGGTTTCCGGCGGAAAATTGCCCTGAAAGGCAAGGTTGTGAATCGTCATCACTGATGCTGCCTTGCGCTGCGGCGGCTGGTGCGGATGGAAATGCAGATAGGCCGGCGTCAGACCGCTTTGCCAGTCGTTGCAATGCACGATATGCGGTTGCCATTTCAGCGGGCTGGCGTCGCTGCCCAGGATAGCGCCGATTTTGCCGAGCAGCCCGAACCGCAGAACATTATCCGGCCAGTCGCGTCCCGCCGTGTCCTGGTAGGGGCCGCCTTCTCTTGAGTACAGTTCCGGGCAGTCGATGATGAATACCGGAATGCTGTCGGCGTCGTTGACCGGCAGTTTGGCCGCGCGCAGTACGCAGGGCGGAAAGTGTTTAAGATTTTCGAATTCGGCCACTTTGCGTTTTGGTTTCAGACCGGCCAGCACCTGCGGATAACCCGGAATCAGCAGTCTGACATCCAGACCCAGGGCGCGTAATGCGGCGGGAAGCGCCGCGCTGACATCGCCGAGTCCACCGGTTTTGCACAGCGGATAAACTTCGGGGGTGATAAACAGCACGCGCGGTTCTTTTTTCGAAGGCGCAGGGATGGGGATGGGTGCCATGTTTGCCATGCCTAACGGTATCGCTTGTAAAAATTGATCAAGCCATTCGTTGAACCGTCATACGCTGCGGTGAATTGATCATGTTCCAGTTCCGGCAGTATTTTACCGGCCAGTTGCTTGCCGAGCTCAACACCCCATTGATCAAACGGGTTGATATTCCAGATAACGCTTTGTACAAAGACTTTGTGTTCATAAAGTGCGATGAGCATGCCCAGCGTTGCGGGGTCGAGTTTCCTGAACAGCATTGTGGTGACAGGGTGGTTTCCGGGATGGATTTTATGCGGAATCAGTTTTTCACGCAGCGCGGCGGATACGCTGCTGGATTCGAGTTCATGTCTGACTTCCTGTTCATTTTTTCCGCACATCAGCGCCTGTGTCTGGGCGAAACAGTTGGCGAGCAGCAGCGGGTGGTGATTGCCGATCGGATGCTGGCTTTGGCAAGGTGCGAGGAAATCGGCGGAAATCGATGCGGTGCCCTGGTGCAGCAATTGGTAGAACGCATGCTGGCCATTGGTTCCGGGTTCTCCCCAGACGGCGGTTCCGGTTGCATAGTCGACTGCGTTGCCGTTGCGGTCGATCCGCTTGCCGTTGCTCTCCATTTCGAGCTGTTGCAGATAGGCCGGAAAACGGTGCAGGTATTGGTCGTACGGCAGGACGGCATGCGATGTGACGCCGAGAAAGTTGATTTGCCAGACGGCGATCAGACCGAGCATGACCGGTATGTTTTTTTCCAGCGGTGTGTTGAGAAAATGCTGATCCATGGCATTGGCCCCGGCCAGCAATGCGCGAAAATGATCCATGCCGATTGCCAGCGCGATAGGTAGCCCAATAGCCGACCAGAGCGAATAACGCCCGCCTACCCAGTCCCAGAATTCAAACATGTTGCCGGGATCGATGCCGAAATGCGCAACAGCGGCGCGGTTGGTGGAAACCGCGACAAAGTGGCGCGCGATATCCTGTTCTTGCGCACCTTGCGCGAGAAACCAGTTCCGCGCGGAATGCGCGTTGGTCAGGGTTTCCTGTGTCGTGAACGTTTTCGACGCGATAACGAACAGCGTTGTGGCCGGATTCAGGGGTTGCAGCGTTTCATACAGCTGAGTCCCGTCGATGTTTGAAACAAAATGCGGTCTGATGCCGGATGACTGGTAGGGCTTAAGCGCTTCGGTCACCATGCAGGGGCCGAGATCGGAGCCGCCGATGCCGATATTGACGATGTCGGTGATGGGCTGGCCGTCATAGCCTTTATGATCGCCGCTGCGGATTTTGTCGGTGAATGCCGCCATTTGGTCGAGCACGGCGTTGACTTTCAGCGTTACATTTTCACCTTCCAGCATGACCGGTTCTTTGCTGCGCAAAGCGATGTGCAATGCGGCCCGGTCTTCCGTGTTGTTTACGCGCGCGCCGTGGAACAGCCGGGTGATCCAGTTTTCCATATCCTGTTGCCGGGCCAGTGTGAGCAACAATGCAAGGGTTTCGCGGGTCACGGGTTGTTTGGAAAAATCGACCAGCAAGTCATCGAAGTGCAGTGAAAATTGTTCAAAGCGCTGTGCGTCCTGCCTGAACAAATCATATACTGGCTGTTTTGATAGTGTGGATCGATGTGCTTGTAGTGCCTGCCAGGCGGGTGATTGCGTTAACGGTGTCATGGTTTTGTCTGGAGGTCGGGATGAATCAACCTTGTCTTTCATCGATTGATTGACGGTGAACAGTCAACGAGAGGATGACTGCTTCGGTTTCAATCGGCCACGTCAATAACAGCGTAACCGCCTGCATGATTTTTTCAAAACCCTGTTCGGATTGCGATACGGTAAAAAGTGGTTGCGCGGAAAACTGGACAGGCCGGGATGCCCTGAGCAGCATGCTGCCTTGCAGCGTATCGTCGTCAAGCGTGATTTCAGTCAAATCCGCCAGCGCGAGCGGCTGACCGAAACCGCTGACCGGTTCGCCTTGAACAATGAAGCGTCCGCCCGGCCCATCGCAACTGGGCATGGCGAGATTGATTTCGGTGCTGAAGCTGTCTTTTGATTCGCCTGAGAAACGGTAAGTGACCTGCAACCGGTTGTCCACGAGTTGCAGGTGTTTATTGATCAGCAGCGATTCATGCCGGGCCTGAAAGCGGATGCCGCCTGCGTCATTCGCATCATTCGCATCAGCAGCGTGAAATGCAATTCGTGCGTTATTGATCCGGTCGATGAACAGCGTACGGGCGTTGTCGTCGGTTTCCAGATCGACGGCATAAATCCGGTGTCTGCTGACGATGCGGTCATGCGCCGAGGCGATGCCGCCACCGGTTTCGGCGGTGTTGTGCGCATTGCCTGGGTTGTCCGGATTTTCCTGGTGATGGGAATCGGCGTCATCATCCGCTGGATGCTGGCCGCACAATTGCACTTTATCAAAATAATCTTCCTGATGGCGGCGCAGGGTATCGCCAAAATTGTGCTTTAGCGCATAGGCATCGAACTCGACGATGCTGGCGGATGGGTCGTGTCGGACAATGATTTGCAGATTGCCGTTTTGCAGGCAGGTTTCGTCGATGCCGTCAAAGTCGATATCCTGAGTTACACGGCTTTCGCGCGCGGCGCAATGATCCAGCATCGCTTCCAGATCAATCAGATGATTGTAAATGGCGCGGCGCAGATGCGGCAGATACAGGCCGCCGAACAACCCGTGCCAGTAGGCGTCATTGGCCTGGGCGGCATACAGTTTCTGCTGCATTTCGCCGGTATGCGGGTTTTGCGGCAGCGCGGCAAGACGGGCGGACAGGCCGAGCATGCGTTTGTGCATCCAGTTGGATTCCGGGTAGCGCGTCAGAAAGTTTTTCCAGATGCCGCCGCGTAAAAAAGCTTTGTTGCGCTCAAATCCGCCGGATGCCTTGGACTGCTTCACCAGATCGGCGTATACCCGTGCCGATTCCGCCGGCAGTGTCCACTCATTCATTTCGATGTATGACGTAGTGGGCAGATAAACGATACCTTTCGTTTTTCCGGCGGCGTGATAGTCGCGGTAATGTTGCGGGATTATTCCAGGCGAGGACAGCACGCCTTGCACAAACTGTTCCAGCCAGCCCTTTTCATAGACCCATTGATAGGTCTCCGGCCATATGCCGAATTTTTCGATATCGTCGAAGTAAATCGCGGCAACCGGCTGATCGTTCGCTTTTTCGGCTGCCAGTGATTCGATATGTGCGATTGCTTCGTTTGCGGGTGAAAAAGGCAATTTGTAGCGTAATGCTTCGGATATCGGGAAAATATCCAGCCTGCACGCGTCTTCTTCGGTCGAAAAAAAACCGTTGAGCTGATCGGTGATTTTGCCGGTGCACAAAAAATGGTAATCATCCACAATCACGTAGCGGATGCCGCATGCCGTCAACGCGGGGACGACGGTTGAGTCCCATACCCGTTCGGTCAGCCACGCGCCGCTGGGCCGTTGACCGAATGTTGCGGTCAGTTTTGTGGAAAAAGTTTCGATCTGTCCGATACGGTCGCGCGCGGGAATAGCCGCGAGCACAGGTTCGGTTTCCCCGGCGCCAAAAAGTTCAACCTGACCGCGGCGAACCATTTCGGTCAGCATCGCCATGTCCTGTGGAAAATGCGCGAAGAGATAGTCGAGCAGCCATCCTGAAAAATGCATGGCAAAGTGAAACTCCGGATAGCGGAACAGCACTTCCAGGAAAGGTTTGTAACAACGCATATGGGCGTCTGCCAGCACTTCGGGAAAGTTGCCGATGGGCTGGTGCGCGTGAACACCAAAAAGCAGCGATACAGGCCGGGACATATAAAAAACTCCTACTGGATGTGCATTCTGTAACGATCAGGATGTTGAAAAACTATCCGAGACCTTTGCACGACTACTACGCGGCACGATAATTGCGTTAAAAATTTGCGAAAAATGCTCATTTACCCCGTGTAAACTCCGCTTTTTCGCAAATTTTTGCCTTATTCTCGTACCGCTCATGACGCCGTGCAAAGGTCTCT
>JADZAR010000148.1 GCA_020852475.1 Nitrosomonas sp. | reverse complement strand
TGGAAATTATCTCGGATGGCACAGAATGATTGATCGTCTCGGTCAGAATATTACGCCAACGCTTTGTTTCCTGGCATCTCTTGGAAAAATAAGACAGTTTCAACAACTAACTGTGACATAGCCTTATAATAACCACCTCTCCAGCTTTAAGTGCCACAAAAGGTCTGACGCACCCGCTCGCATGCTGTAGGCGGCGCGCGGTAAGCGGCGTATTCCGGCAATTCGGCATAGGGCTCCGAAACGGCCGCCAGTAATCGCGCCAGCACCGCATAATCGCCATGATCCGAAGCCGCAGCCAGCGCTTCCTCGACACGGTGATTGCGCGGCAGCACAGCCGGATTGTTCGCACACATCAGATCAAACGACGCCTGCAATGAGGCGGACTGCCGTGACAGCCGCGCCCGCCATTGCGTCTGCCATGCCGCAAACGCGTCATCCTTGAACAGACTGTTCTCCGGCAGATACGCTGCGGACAGTGCGCGAAAACTGTTGGTGTAATCGGCCTGATGCTTGTGCATCAACGTCAACAAAGCCTCAATCAACAAGCCATCCTCAGCTTCTTCGGTAAACAAGCCCAGCTTTTTACGCATGCCGTTCAGCCAGCAGCGCTGAAAAATATCGGGAAAATCCTGAATTGCCGCTTGCGCAAGCGCCAGCGCTTTTTCCTGCTCCGCGTGCAGCAACGGCAGCAATGTTTCGGCAAAACGCGCCAGATCCCATTGCGCGATGCGCGACTGATTATCGTAACGGTAGCGCCCGTGATAATCGATCGAGCTGAATACGGTCTGCGGATCGAACGCATCCATGAACGCGCACGGACCATAGTCTATGGTTTCTCCACTGATCGCCATATTGTCGGTATTCATGACACCATGGATAAAACCGGCCAACATCCAGCGCGCCACAAGCGACGCCTGTCGCGCGATGACACTGTTTAGCAGCGCCAGATAAGGATTGTCCACTTCAATAAGCTCCGGATAATGACGCTGGATGGTGTAATCGGCGAGGATTTTCACCCCTTCCACGCCTTCACTGCGCACCACGTATTCGAACGTGCCGACACGGATATGGCTCGCCGCCACGCGAGTCAGAATAGCGCCCGGCAAAGGCGTCTCGCGCATTACGATTTCGCCGGTTGTCACCACAGCCAGACTGCGTGTCGACGGAATACCAAGCGCATGCATGGCCTCACTGATGATATATTCACGCAGCATGGGCGCGAGCGCAGCGCGGCCATCGCCCCGACGCGAGAATGGCGTGCGTCCCGAACCCTTGAGTTGAATATCCACTCTGCCGCCGTCCGGTGTCAGATGCTCGCCGACCAATATCGCGCGGCCATCGCCAAGCATCGTGAAATTGCCGAATTGATGACCGGCATAAGCTTGTGCGATGGGCTGCGCCGCGTGCGGCAACAGATTGCCGGAAAACAACTGCGCAGCTTCATCTTCGCCGAGTGTGCGCAAGTTCAGTCCAAGCGATTCGGCGAGCGTGTAATTCAAAATCGCCACACGTGGCGCTTGCACCGGAACCGGATGGATTCGTGCATAAAACGTTTCGGGCAGGCGGGCATAGCTGTTGTCGAAACGCCAGCCGACGCTGTTATTTTCCAGGTTTGTATTCGATTGTATGGACATGATGATAGGGATTATAAACAACCCGGTGATTAAAAATCATGAGATTATTGACTGAACACCACGCGACCAGCGCAATCAAAATATCAATGATTCATTTCATATTCCTGTCGTGAACCAATACAAACCAACTGCTGATTCAACCACCTACCGGGGTCGTTTTGCGCCCTCGCCTACCGGCTCGCTGCACTTCGGTTCGCTGGTGGCGGCTGTCGGCAGTTATCTGGATGCCCGGGCAAACCAGGGCGAATGGCTGGTGCGCATCGAAAATATCGATACGCCGCGCGAAGCGCCCGGCGCATCCCGCGATATCCTGGCGTTGCTGGAAAAACTGGGCATGCACTGGGACGGCGAAGTGGTTTACCAGCACGAACGGCATGCCCTGTATCGCGAAGCGCTGGCCATGCTGGAAAAGCAGAAACTGATCTATGCCTGCACCTGTTCACGCAAGGAAATCGCCGACTCGAGCATTATCGGCATCGAAGGCCCGGTTTATCCGGGTACATGCCGGAACGCACAGAACCATCCACATCGCCCACATCAGCAGAGCAGGCAAAGCGCGATACGCGTCAGAACGAACAATCAGCCAATCGTTTTCATCGATCCGGTACAGGGTTATGTCGAACAGCGGATCAGCAAAGACATCGGCGATTTTGTGCTGTACCGCGCTGACGGCATATTCGCGTATCAACTGGCTGTCGTTGTCGACGATGCCGAACAAGCGATCACGCATGTCGTACGCGGCGCGGATCTGCTGAACTCAACGCCGCGCCAGATCTATTTACAGCAACTGCTAGGCTATGCCACCCCGGCTTATCTGCACCTGCCTGTCGTAACCAACGCACAAGGCGAAAAACTCAGCAAGCAAACCTTTGCTGCACCAGTGTCGCAATTCAATGTATTATTCCAGCTCGTGTCTGCGCTGCGGTTTCTGGGACAGGAACCGCCCGCTGAATTGCTGGACAGCAATCTGGAAACATTCTGGCAATGGGCTATTATGCACTGGAATCCGGCGAATATTACCGCAACCGGCATCAGTCAACCGGATTGCATTAAATGAACATATAGAATCAAGGAGAACGCGTGGCGCTGTTGCCATTTTACATACCCGGAAGACGCAGGATCAATGTGATCATTGTCGGCGGCGGCTATGCCGGAATGGCGGTGTTGACGACCCTGAAACAATATGCCTCCAATGTGGATATCACGCTCGTCGACCCCGGTGCGCAGCATCTGAAAATCACGCATCTGCACGAGACTTTCCGCTATCCATTGTCGGACTTGCTGACACCGTTCAGTGAACTGGAAAAACGTTTCAATTGCCGCCATATCCAGGCGTCACTGACAGTAAACGACGCCATGCTGCGACAATGGCAAGCGGACAGATATCTTGCTGTCGGTAATGAAATACTGACCTTCGACTATCTGGTTGTTGCGACCGGCGGTGAAACACAGGAATCGGAACCGGCGACGAATGTCCTTACCCTCCAGGATTTCATGCATACCGCGGGTTCATCGTTGCTGTTGAACCATCTTGGAGCGGTCGCTACGGAAGAACCGTTCATTTCTGTCGTTGGCGCGGGCGCTACCGGCATTCAATTCCTGTTTGAGATCCATCAATTCCTGAACCGGCAGAAGATCAAAGCCAGACTACGATTGATCAATGCCAGCGAGCAGGTACTCGTGCAGTTTCCACGCGGCTTTGATACGTATGTCCAGACGCTGATGCGAGAATGTTGTATTGATTTCGCAGCCAATACCCGGTATCTTGGCCAGACAGATCAGGAAATACTGCTGGAGGACAAACAATCCGGTAACGTTACCGCACTGCCTTCACACCTGACATTATTGTTCCTCGGCAAAAAGCAGAAACATCTCTGGTCGGCGAACGCCTTCGGCCAGATAACGATCGATCATAAAATATTACCGCATGTTTTTACCGCAGGTGACTGTTCTACATACCGATCACCCGGATCAAACGTACAATCGGCGCAGTCCGCGGTGCGCAAAGGTAAGCTGATCGCCCGAAATATCCTGCGGCATTCCGGTCTGTTAAAAATACTTGAACCTTATTTGCATCACGATATCGGTTATGTCGTCAACCTCGGCCCAACCGATGCGGTTGGCTGGCTGGTGACCGAGGGCAACATTGTTACCGGCCTTCCGGCGCTGACCATCAAAGAGATTGTAGAGACGCAGTATGATTTATTGTTAATGGGAATAGACACTTACGTGATCTAATAGACTTCCGGGAATATCTGGCTATCCCGCAGTCCTGACGCACAACACCGTCGTCTAACCAGCATTTCCTCAGGAATTTCGCACAGGAGACAATTTATGTTCGGTTTGTTAAAAGCAACGCCGGTCACCGGCAAGGCTAATACACTGATTCAATGTCCATCTGACAGGCTGTTTGATTTTATTGGCGTTGAATTGTTGAAAAACTATCCCCGATGGTCACCAGAAGTAAAGGAATTGGAGAAATTAACCGATGGTCCTGTCAAGACCGGAACGCAATGCCGTCAGGTCCGCGTCGACCAGGGCCGGCGCTCGGAATCGACATTTAAAGTCAACGTATTCGAGCCAGGCAAACGTATCTGCTTTGAAGGCCTATCCAATCCTTACCGATGCGACTATCTTATCGAAGCACTGGACGAGGAAAACAGCCGCATGACGTTTATTTTTGAATTGCTTGATCTTGATTTACATATGAAACCGTTTGAGAAACTGATACGCATAGCGGTTCAGGACGGAACAGAGAGAACGGTACATAACATTAAAAAAATCATCGAGGCTGAACAGATACAAACCACTTGATGTGGCAAAACCGTGCAATTGCACTTATCGCGTCTCAAATTTTGATTCGTATGCATTGTTATAGACATGGAGAACTAAAATGGACTTTATCGTTGAAAAAGACCCCGGACTGATTCCTCACGTGCTGGCCAAGATTCTGGATTCCTGCCTGAATGGCGTCACACTCGCCGACCCTGATCTGGAAGATTTACCGCTGGTCTACGCCAACAAAGCGTTCGAGGATATCACCGGTTACACCCAGGAAGAAACCATCGGGAGAAACTGCCGTTTCCTGCAAGGCTCGGATCGCGATCAGGCGGAAGTTGCCAAATTACGTGAAGCGATCAAGAACAAACAATCAGTCGAAGTCACGCTCAGAAATTACAGAAAGAATGGCGAATTATTCTATAACCACTTGAAAATGATGCCGCTCTTCGACTCAAAAGGCAACTTGCTCTACTTCCTCGGCGTACAGTATGATGCCACCCGACAGCTCAAGGCCGACGAAGAAATCAAACAACTGAAAGAACAACTTAACGCGCTCAAATCATAAGCATCGGCTCGGACAATATTCCGGATCACTCGGTATATTTGTAACATGCAGAACAATTCTGAAATCGCTGCCGGGCGGAAGAATACAATCCAACGAGACGTGAGAGGAATGAATTAGACTGGTAAAAATATGCGCGAAAGAGTATCATACCGGCTCTGTAAACATCAACAAAAGCAAGACCGGAGGTGTGGCCGAGTGGTTTAAGGCAGCAGTCTTGAAAACTGCCGTAGGGGTGACTCTACCGTGAGTTCGAATCTCACCGCCTCCGCCATTTTTGTATCCGCAGCAGTCCGCAACAATCCACAAAACCCAATAAACAAGCGCACATACAGGGTTTTGTTGTCCGTAATCATCCGTAATTATCCGCTTGCATCCAACTTAAAACAGGGGTAACTTTAGGGGTAACATTTTTTACCCCTGCTAAAGTTACCCCACTATGGCCGAAAAATACAAAGACGCACGATATAGAAACGCCAAATCCGAAGGGAAGAAGATAACCAAGCTATATGATGGCAATGGTCTTTTTCTTTGGGTGTACGAAGATGGCCGGAAGTATTGGCGGCTGCGTTACAGAATACACGGTAAAGAGAAATCCATTTCATTGGGTGTCTATCCTGATGTCAGCCTGAGCGAAGCCAGAGAAAAGGCAAAACTGGAACGCAAGAAAGTAGACGATCACATTGACCCATCCATAGACCGCAAAGTAACTAAGCAGCGGGCAAAGCAGGCAGCGGATAACAGCTTTGAAGCGATAGCCCGTGAATGGTACGCAAAGCAGATTCATACCTGGGTACACAGTCACGCCAAAGACGTGAAGCGCAGGCTTGAAGGTAATGTGCTTCCCTATATCGGCATGCACCCTATCAGCAAGATAGAAGCGCCGGAACTGCCGAACATGATCCGCATCATAGAAAACCGTGGTTCCTATGATCTGGCGCATAGAGTGCTTCAAGTATGCGGGCAGGTATTCCGCTATGGCGTGGTAACTGGCCGGTGTAGCCGCGATCCTGCCGCCGATCTGAAAGGCGCACTGACACCGCACAAGAAAAAGAATCAGGCAGCGGTAAAGTCTGAAGAACTGCCCGAACTGTTACGGGCAATAGCAACCTATGAAACAACGGGCAACAGACAAACGCAGTTAGCCTTGCAACTACTGACACTGACCTTTGTGCGTACAAATGAACTGATTGGCGCACTGTGTGTTGATACCGGTTTAAAATTGACCACCCATTACGGTTGAATTTTGACCAGGGTAAAATAGAGCGCAGGATACTACGCATCTGTGGATAAGTCGACCAGACTGAGTTGGTGTTTTGCCTCCTGCT
>JADZAR010000147.1 GCA_020852475.1 Nitrosomonas sp. | reverse complement strand
AGCAGGAGGCAAAACACCAACTCAGTCTGGTCGACTTATCCACAGATGCGTAGTATCCTGCGCTCTATTTTACCCTGGTCAAAATTCAACCGTAATGGGTGGTCAATTTTAAACCGGTATCAACACTCCCGGCGGTCTCCTCGCGAAGTCACATGATACAAACCACCCGGAAATTCAATTCTTAACGGTCTTACCATTGCTCATTTCTAAATTTCATGATTGTGTGGATTATATCATTAATTGCATCAATGAAAGACCTGACCCCCTCTGCATGTGGGTTATATCATTGATTGTATAAATGAAAGACCTGAGCCCTTTTGCTGTTTTTGTGTTCATTGGAGGACAAGGTTCCTTCCCCCCAGGAGAAACACCCAAACCACGACAGTAGTCCAGTGAATGAGAACAGGCACCCACAAAGACTTGGAGTGCATATATGTATAACCGCAAGTTAACCCAAGAAGCGTTACGATGAAAAGGAAATGCGGATTAAAAAAAACCCCTTGCGCTCCCGTATTCATGGTAAACGCATTAAAAGGATGCCATAGCACGAACAACAAAGTACTAATCAAAAGATACAACGCCTTCTCAAAGCCTGCCTTTTTATCAATATTCTGAGGAATCAACAAACCTCTAAACACAATTTCTTCAAGTAGAGAGGGAAAAACGAATAGAGTTATCGGAAGAACACACATCAAACTGGATGACAAAAACCCGATATTGAATAGATCGAAAAACGATCCGTATAGGTAAGATGTTGAAGCGAACAGCAAGAACGGAATAGCAATTTTCCATCTAAAAACGTTTGGCGATCGCGAAAGACCAATCACTACATTCCGGAGAAAATAGTTTTTTAACCAAGAATGTACTGAGTTGCTCAAAGCGCGACCCAAGCTGCGCTGATAAAGAAATAGAGACCGATCATCGTGCTCGTCGCGGCAATTAGAGAGACAGCCCAACCTCCGACGCCTACCTTTTTTAGAATTCCCTTGAATGGTTTTGAAAACACAATTTTTCCCACGAACGATGGCTTGTGCGCGCGAGAGAACGAATCAAGCCACATATACGCTAGTGTTATGCTCACGCCAGCCAAAAGGCCGCCGGCAGCGAGAAACGCCCAACTTAGTTTGATTAGTTCTATTTGGTCTGGCGAAACAGGATTTTCGCCCTTAACATCAAAAATAAGCATCGTGAAGCCGATCGTACCAAAAGAAAACGTGGTTAACAAACGGCATATACGAACCCATTCGCTGTACCAATTAAAAAGTACCCCATATTCTTCGCGGTCCACCATCGGCAATTGATCTGCTTCTATTGTCATTCGTCGAACTCACTTATTAGTTAAAACTTCACAAAAACAAGGGGGGAGGGGTCACAGCAAAAAGGGGCAGGTCTTGCAAGATTAGGGATCAGGTCTTGAAAAGCAACATTATATCGCAGTTTTTTTAGTAATCCGACCACTCGCAGCATAATGCATGCAAAATTCATCCGCAATAATTTTTTGAACAAAAACAGTAAAATGACAATGGCCTGCTGGATAACCTGTAACGAATTCATCAAGCTGGATGTGCAATCATTACATCAAACTTTCCGGAAAAAGACATCAATATACACAAAAGGAACCTCTCTTCCCGGTATGCTAAACTCCCCGCAATTTTGAAAATAAAGCCCCGCACATGAAAACCGACTCTATTCCACTGTACAACGAACCCTATGTCGCGCCGAAATGGCTGCGCGGCGGTAACGCGCAGACGATTTATCCCTATCTGATGCGGCAGAAGCCGCTGTTTGTCTACCGGCGCGTACGCTGGGAGATTGCAGACGGCGATTTTGTCGATGTTGACTGGCTCGACGGCAATACCGATGCGCCGCTGGTGGTGATTTTTCACGGTCTCGAAGGCGGTTCGAACAGCCATTACATCATCAGTATCAAGAATATCCTGCAGCAGTACGGTTGGCACAGCGTGGTGATTCATTTTCGCGGCTGCTCGGGGGAGCCGAACCGCCTGTCGCGCGCCTACCATGCGGGCGACTCGGCGGAAATCAACTGGATGGTCAGGCGCATTGTGCAGGAGTACCGGCAGGACTGCGCCGGCGGTCAGCCGGTTTACGCGATTGGCGTGTCCCTGGGCGGCAACGCGCTGCTGAAATGGCTGGGTGAGCAGGGCGAACAGGCAACGGACTGGCTGAATGGCGTGGCCGCGATTTCAGTGCCGCTTGATCTAGCGGCAGCCGGTGCGGCGCTGGATTCGGGATTCAATCAGGTGTATACGCATCATTTTCTCAGCACGCTGAAGCGTAAGGCGTTCGACAAGCTGAAAAATTTTCCCGATCTGTTTGACGCCAGGGCGCTGGCGCGATGCCGCACGATTTACGATTTCGACAATATCGTTACCGCGCCGCTGCATGGCTTCAAAAATACCGATAACTACTGGCAGACGTCGAGCAGCAAGCAGTTTCTGCCGCATGTCCGGGTACCTACGCTGGTGATCAACGCGCGCAACGACCCTTTCATGCCTGCCTCGGTTCTGCCCGGCAAAGATGAAGCCTCAGCAGCGGTAACGCTGGAATATCCCGAGGAAGGCGGGCACGCCGGTTTTATTCAATCGCCTTTTCCCGGCAGGCTGGACTGGCTGCCGAAAAGAGTAATCAGCTTTTTTCATCATCAGTGCAGATAGTGTGTCCGGTAGACTTCTAGGATAAAAACCGCGCAACAAAAGCGCTGCTGACGTTTCCGGGCACCGGGATGCGCACGCGATGGCCGCTGCCCGGTGCGGCAAAGACCGGCTTGCCTTTGGTGTCGAGCATGCGGGTCAGTTCAACCACTTGATTGCCGGACGGGTGGATGATTTCAAGCCGGTCGCCGACCTGAAAACGGTTCTTGACCAGCACCTCGGCCATACCGCTGGATTCGTCGAATGCGGTAATGTCGCCGACATACTGACTGCGGCTCGATTCGGAATGGCCACGCAGGTAATTCTGCGTTTCATGTGTCTGGTGGCGCTGGTAAAAACCACTGGTGTAGCCGCGGTTGGCCAACCCCTCCAGCTCCCCGAGCAGCGACAGGTCAAACGCTTTGCCCGCGACGGCGTCATCAATCGCCTTGCGGTACACTTGCGCGGTGCGGGCGACGTAATACAGCGACTTCGTGCGGCCTTCGACCTTGAACGAATCAACGCCGATTTTGACCAGCCGCTCGATATGCTCTACCGCGCGCAAGTCTTTTGAATTCATGATATACGTGCCGTGCTCGTCTTCCAGAATCGGCATGAGCTGCCCGGGACGCTCCTTTTCTTCGATCAGATAAACCTGGTCGGCTGCCGGATGCCGTTTGAAGCCGGGCTGCTGCTCCGGCTGACTGTCGGCTTCACGCAGTGCCGCGTTAAAATCGAAATCGATCGTTCCGGCCGATTTAATGTCGCCGTTGTCACCTTCTTCACCCGCTGTGACTTTATAATCCCAGCGGCAGGAATTGGTGCAGGTGCCCTGATTCGGATCGCGGTGATTGAAATACCCCGACAGCAGGCAACGCCCCGAGTAGGCGATACACAGCGCGCCATGTACGAAAACCTCGATTTCCATATCGGGGCAGAAATCACGGATCTGCGCGATTTCATCGAGCGACAGTTCGCGCGACAGGATAACGCGTGTGAGGCCGATTTTCTGCCAGAACTTGACGCCCATGTAATTGACGGTATTCGCCTGCACGGAAAGATGCACCGGTATATCCGGCCATTTCTCGCGCACCATCATAATCAGGCCGGGATCAGCCATGATCAATGCATCGGGCTTCATGGCGATGACCGGCGCCATATCCGCCAGATACGTTTTCAGCTTGGCGTTATGCGGCATGATATTGCTCGCGACAAAAAACTTCTTCCCCAGCACATGTGCTTCGGCAATGCCGGTTTGCAACTGTTCCAGGGCAAATTCGTTATTGCGCGCACGCAGCGAATAACGCGGTTGTCCCGCATAGACCGCATCGGCGCCGTAGGCATACGCCGTATGCATTTTTTCCAGCGATCCGGCGGGAAGTAACAATTCAGGAGTGGTCGACATGTTGTAAAATCAGGCTCAGTGAAAATCGATAAAAGTCTAAAAACCCTATTGTAACACCTATGATTTCCAATTCTGCTGAACCCGCATTCGTTCACCTGCGCATGCACAGCGAGTTTTCCATTACGGACAGCACGATTCGCATTGATAGCGCGATTTCCAGGGCGGTTGACGATCAGATGCCCGCGCTGGCGCTGACCGATCTGGCCAATCTGTTCGGCGCGGTAAAGTTTTATCAAAACGCCCGCCGCAACGGCATCAAGCCCATTATCGGCAGCGATGTCTGGATCAGCGACGAAACGGAACACGGCAAGCCGCAGCGCGTACTGCTGCTTTGCCAATCGTACGCGGGCTATCTGCTGCTGTCACGGCTGCTTTCGCGCGCATACCTTGAAAATCAGCGCCAGGGCCGCGCTGAAATCCGGCGCTCATGGCTGCATGACGAGCCCGGCGGCACAGACGGATTGATCGCCTTATCCGGTGCGCGCTATGGCGGCATCGGCCAGGCCATTTTAAATCACGATCTGCAATCGGCCGAGGAACAGGTGCAGCTATGGGCCGCACTTTTTCCCGATCGTTTCTACATCGAAATACAACGCGACGGACACGACCAGGAAGCGCATCTGCTGCAACAATCGCTGCTCCTTGCCAGCAGGATGAATCTGCCTGTTGTCGCCACGCAGTCCATCCAGTTTCTCGAACCGGACGATTTTGACGCGCACGAAGCCCGCGTCTGCATCGCAGAAGGCTATATACTCGCCGACCGGCGCAGGCCGAGGGCTTTCACCCGGCAGCAGTATTTCAAAACACAGCGGGAAATCGCCGGATTGTTCACCGATGTCCCGTCCGCTCTAACCAATAGCATCGAAATCGCACGGCGCTGCAATCTGGAATTTGAACTCGGCGTCAACAAGCTGCCGCTCTACCCCACGCCCAATAACGAAAGCCTGGAAGATTATCTGCGCGACCAGGCCGCCATCGGTTTGAATCAGCGCATGGCCTCCCTGTATCCCGACGCGGTCGAGTGCACTGCGCAACTGCCGCGATATCAGGCGCGCCTGGCGTTCGAGGTGGAAACCATTATCACCATGGGTTTTTCCGGTTACTTCCTGATTGTTGCCGACTTCATCAACTGGGCCAAACGCAATGATGTGCCGGTAGGGCCCGGGCGCGGTTCCGGCGCCGGCTCGCTGGTGGCTTATTCGTTAGGCATCACCGATCTCGATCCGCTGCGCTATGACCTGCTGTTTGAGCGTTTCCTGAATCCTGAGCGCGTTTCCATGCCGGATTTCGACATTGATTTCTGCCAGGACCGGCGCGAGCGCGTGATCAACTATGTCAAGCAACGCTACGGCACCGACAGCGTTTCACAGATCATCACCTTTGGTTCGATGGCGGCCAAAGCAGTAGTCCGCGATATCGGGCGCGTGCTCGACCTGCCCTACAATTTCGTCGATCAACTGGCCAAGCTGGTGCCGTTTGAAATCGGCATGACGCTGAAAAAAGCGCGCGAAATCGAACCGCAGTTGAACCAGCGCGCCGCCGAGGAAGAAGACGTGCGCCATTTGCT
>JADZAR010000146.1 GCA_020852475.1 Nitrosomonas sp. | reverse complement strand
TACGCAAGCTATGAAACCTTTGCGGAAATTATCCGCCATCGTTTTACTGATCCGAAAGCGACACTTGAGGAAGTGTTTTCACGGCTCGTTTTTAACATTCTTTGTGGTAACACTGATGATCATGCACGAAATCATGCCGCATTCTGGAATGGCAAAGAACTGACCCTTACACCGGCTTATGATATCTGCCCGCAAGGCCGCACTGGTAATGAAGCCTCACAGGCTATGCTCATATCCGGCAATAATAATCTTAGCCAGTTAAAATCCTGCCTTGAGACCGCTCATAACTTTCTGCTTTCCGAAGTGCAAACACGCACCATTCTTGAAAAGATGATTTCTGCAATCAAACGGCATTGGGATGGCGTGTGTGAAGAAGCTGAACTCAGCGAGGTAGACAAGAAACTGCTATGGGGTAGACAGTTTTTGAATCCTTTTTCAACAGAATAATTTTCTAAACATTTTGCGCCAGAAAAGCAAAATCGATCATCGCTGCCGTCCGTATCAGATATATCACTTTCTAGGGTAATATCTTGTGAAATATTGTGTGTATTATCGAGGGTATTTTGAGTGTTTGCTTTGTTGCTTCTATCCCTGCAGCATATCAATCAGCACACCAGTTTTTTCATCAATAGCACGTGCTCTTCTTGACTTGGAGGCCAGCTGCGTCTTTATGGCAGTCTGCAAGGCAAGTTTGATAGATGACGGGTTGTTAGTCACTGATGTGTAATAGTGCCAAGCGCCAAATTGATCTTGAACCTCGATTTCTACCATATTTGCCATGTATATCTCTCACTTAATCAAGGGATTAAACATCTACTTCCTAGAGTTTTTTAATATGATTGGATAGTGAAGTCAATAGATGGAGAAACATATCTAACCATGTGTCACTTGTAGCGTTGGTGTAGCTAGGATTTGTAGGCTTATCGTATTAATTCTTTTGCAGTCACAGATTTGCAGCTGACAGAAAATCAGCCCGTAATTTCTTTTTGAGGTTTGTGAAGAGCAGCTTTTCCAGCTCGTGAATGTCTTCATGGCATTTGCCATGGACTGGGAAAATTTTCTTTATGCACCCCTGATAGTATTCTGGATTTTCTGCTTTGCAGCGTCGGCAGTCTGGAACCAGCGGAAATTCACCATCTTTGGCTTGCCTGTAAATGTCATCAGAATCTGGGGGTAGAAGTTTTCCGATGCAGAGTCGTAGATAACAATGATGGTGCTTTTCAATTTTGGAAGATACGGCAGCTTTTTCACCATTGAAGTGACGATCACAGGCCAGGCATTTTGGCCCTCGATTCATTATCTCTTCATGAAAAAATCGGTTTCTGAGCACGCCTTCAGAGAACAGCTTCCAAGGTATTTCAAACGCCTGGAAAATTGGCAAAACATGACGCTTCCGCACTTTGGGTACGAGAAACAAAGGAATAGATTTTTTTCTTTTTGATTTTGGCTTTTTCACAATGTTTTCTCCATACTCAGTCAAAATTTTTTAAAGTCTGAATGCTGATCTAAATCTCAGGATCGTAATCGGTTGTTTCCTTATTTTTAATTGTGCGCTGTATTCTGAGTTTTTCTTGTTCATAAAGCTTTCTGATCTCATCCTGGCGCTCAATATTTTTGTAATGTTTGTTCATGCCAGTGAAGAGGTCAGCACGCTCGGCAATCTGTTTCTGGCGTAAATCCTTGAATTGTGATTGGAGTTTCCTGCGTTCGGTAAGCTGCTTGGCGATCAGGGTCTCTTTTTCTTCTTTATCCCGCAGAAAAGATTTTTGAGTTTCTTTCTCGTTTTTGGCGCAGGTTCTCTGATATGTACCGGTTAATTTATCCCATAGACCCTGGAATCCTTTTCGCAATCTGGCTGCACGTTCTTGTTCTTCAGCTTGCCAGCGATTTTCGTGCATCTGCTTTTGGGCAGTGCGGGTTTTGCGATGCTGCTGCGTCATTGCCTGCTTGGCGTGAAAAAACGGCTGTAGCTCTTGCTTGTGCTTGAGGTTCAATTCATCACTGTAGCCCTTGAATTGCTGAGTCAACCGACCGGAGATCGTGGTTTTAGCTTCTTCAACCGAAGGTAAATGCTGAGCATCGCCCAGCTTTTTTGTGAGGTCAGTTTTTTTGACTCCTATCTGGCGAGATAATGAATAAACTTCGCCATAAAGATCTACTGCGACATATCCGCGTTTATCGCCTTTTGCCAGGTAATAACCTTTATCTTGCAAGGCATGCTCAAAAGCTTTGCGACTATCGGAAATCAGCCAGCTTTCTTGTAAGGCAGCTTTGATGGTTTTGGGGTTCTGATTGGTGCGCAGGGCTTGCTGCCATTCTTGCCTTGTGTAGTTGAGCGGGTTTTTTTGATTCTTATCGATAAACCCTTTGGGCATATCCCAGTTGTTTTCGAGATAAAGCTGCTTGGAAACATCCATCAGCTTGTTTTTATAATGAGACAAATGAACGGCCTTCATTTCGTCGGCGTTGATGCGTGACCAAACGCAATGAGCATGGCGTCTGCCTTCCTTCTCGTGAAAAACGACAACGCGAGGTTGATTTTCCAGACCTAATTTATTTTCAATCCGGCCCAGCGCATCTTCAAATTTGTCGATGGAGACATTTTCGGCCTCAGGCGGGTTTAGACTCACTGAGAATAGGAATTTGGTACAGCGTGTCCCCCGACTCATGGCGTAGGCTTCGTGGAGAGCCCCCTCAACATCATCAGCCATGAAGCCACGAATTTCATGCAGCTCCACATGCTCATTTTCTTCTGTTTTGTTGAGGTGAGCGGCTAGTTGCCGCGAACCACCCCGTTGCGATCCCTTCAAGATCATCTTAGTCAGCTTTCAAACCGAGGGCCTGTATCAATTGGCGTCGAATCCAGGTGACGGAATAGCAGGCCTCATGGAGTTGTTTTTCCGTATCGGGCGTAACAGGCAGCGAGCCGGTGTTGGCGGCTTTCGCCAGCTGATTAATGTTATTGGGAATTCTGGATTGCCCTAACATTCCCAAAATTTGTGAAAGAGCCTGTTCGTCTTTGACGGGAAAACGCCCTTTGGTTCTGTGAACCGGAGCGTTTCCATCAAATATGCGTGAGCGTATATATTCGGCCAGAGAAGTACCCTGGGCCAGCTGATCTAATTTTTGCCGTTCTTCTTTGGTTAAGCGAATTGAGAACGGGGGGAGGGGTTTTCTCCCATTAAATTTATCCTTAATGCTTGCCATTTTACACACCATCTAAAAATGGCCGTCAGAACACAATTAAAGCAAAAACCTCCTACTTTCTGTAGGTTATATGGTAATACTTCGTTCTGAGAGGCCGATTGCGGAAAACAGCAGGTTAAGATGGTTGTGCACTCCCGCAACCATTTTGTCCTTGCGAAGGACGATATTATGTCCAAGGGCAAGGTCAGAGCGAGCCCCCGCAACCAGATTCTCCTTGCTGAGAATCGCAGTTTCATGTGGCTTTTCAACAAATTCAGCTTTACGGAATGAGCGTGCATCTAGGCTAATCATCTCGTTCTTGCCTGACGAATCTCCTTTCGAGTCAATTTCCTCAGCATTAGAATCTTCCTGTCAACCATGTTTTTGATCACCTGATTCAGTCATCATTTTGACTTGCTGCAACAAAGGATTGTTATCGCTAATCTTTTGGTGTTTTCCTACCGCAACTGTCAAAATTCCGGTAAGGTTGCCATGCAGGTCGATGACATAGAAATCGACTTGGTTTTTCCGGAGACTTTTTTGTGTGAGTCAGGCTGCATCAGCTGACTCTTCCCGTTGGCAACAATATGCCACTTCAAATTCTGTCGGTGGAATATTTCCAATCGGCTCCAGTAACCGGCGATTGTTAAACCAATCAACCCATTCCAGGGTAGAAAATTCCACTTCACTCATGTTACGCCATGGGCCGCGATGCCAAATGACCTCTGTTTTGTATAATCCATTAATTGTCTCAGCCATCGCATTGTCGTAAGAATCGCCAACACTGCCAACAGAAGCTTCAATATTGGCTTCCGCCAGGCGTTCCGTGTAGCGAATCGACAGATATTGACTGCCATGTGTTGACACCGGTCGAAAATTGACCAGAAAAGGCTAGTTGTACCGGTTGAAAATTGACCAGGTAATTCACGTATTCTGCCTAAATTTTAGGCAGGAGAATTTAAGAGGTGATTACC
>JADZAR010000145.1 GCA_020852475.1 Nitrosomonas sp. | reverse complement strand
CATGATATTTACAATCCCAGCGTGTATGACTCAAACTTTGGTACTCCTTCATCTTTGACTCCTCGTCTCGTGGTTGGGACGAGAACGTTACTGCGATTGCCGTAACGGTCAAACCTTGCGGAGTCCCCCGGCTGAGCCGGGGGGTTACCTATTGTTAATTACTGTTCAGTTGCAATTCCGACAGCATCAATATCCAGAACAACTTCGCCTGGTAAATCATGCCCTGCTGTAATAACTGTAGTTCTCATCTTGATTGCCATTAAACAAATCGTGGGCAAATCACTTGGCAATCCTGAAGCTGTTGTTGGACCAGTAATCTCCCATATTTTATTGAATCGTCGATTACTTACCATATCTTCGTATGATTTCTCCCAGGTTTCTCCTTCTGCTCTTAGGCCATAACCTACCCATACTTCACCATCTCCAACGTATGCACTAACATCAATAGGTTCATTGGAAAGAGCGATAGGCATGACGGGTTGGAGCTTGCCGTCCCCATTTGGCAAAATAACTGGGTAGGCTTTGGGTGTGGCATCACTGGTGTCGGCAGCATTCAACCATGAAGTACCGTCAGTTAACCATAGCGTATCAGGCTGGCTTTTACGCCGGAAACCAACAAAAATGTCTCCTGTTTTAAAATGATCCTCCTCGTTTATGATCAGATTATGATCGAGAAGAACCCTATCAAATTTCCCAAACTCACTTTTAACCGATGTTTGTGGAAAGCAATATTCTGCGGGTGTAGAGAATTCAACGATATCTGCCTGTGAGGACAATGCACCTAATAACAAAACGCTTAAAATACTTCCAAGCAGGAATTTCATGGTAATACTCCAATATTTTTAAATAAAGTTCCCTGCCACAAACAGCAGGGTATTCAGTACGATTTTTAATCGCTGGTCTCCACTACATAGAGTGATATGAAAACTGGCTTTACCTAGATCAAGGAACTTTCACACGACGGAAAACCTGGTTTCCAGCAGGAGCTGGCAAGTTAACAGTTACTGGAATGCTCCCTGTGGAAACGACCCAAGCTGTAATATCCGCAACTGAAACTCCTGGGCTAGCTGCTTTGACGGCAGCATACATACCGGCCACGTGGGGTGCAGCTTGTGATGTACCCGACATCAATCCAGTTGCAGTTGTTGACGTAGGGAATGCAGAGCGGATATTTGTGCCATCTCCGCCACCAGGAGCCAACAAGATCGGCCCGGTATAATTGGACTGACTCGCAATATTTGCAAAACCAGACAAAGTTATTCCTGTTGAATCATTTCTGACCGAACTTACCTTGATAACTTGTGGTACGCAAGACGGCCAAGAAATTGCTGTTTTGCTTCCAACACCAAGGGAAATTCCGTTATTTCCAGTAGCTGCCACTACAGGAACTCCTCTGCTAGTTAAGCTAGATACAGTATTATTAATACTAAATGAAGAAGTATTACAATTTGTTGGCGCGAGCGCACCACCTATACTCATATTAACGGTATAAGGATTATTAAGAGTACCTGCCGTCGTAGCAGATAACACGCTGACTAGAGCTTGAAAAATATCAGCACCAAATGCTGTCATTTTTTGAGGAGAAGTGGTTTTATATGAAAAAACCTGGGCTGATATTATAGAGGCGTCTGGTCCAACACCCTGTAAATTAGAGGGCGAGATATTGACACTTTGTCTGCCTGCAGCAATTCCGGCAACATGGGTACCGTGATAGCAACCACTCCCCAGAGCATTACAAGCGGTCATATTGGTAAAGGATAAAGGTTCGCCCGAATTAACGAGCCCTAACGGGCTGTCGCCAGTAGTGGCGTTTGGGCTGGGACAGATAGTCGAATAGGTAATCCCGTCGCTGATTCCGTTGGTGCCAAAGCATGCTTCAAAAGTAACCCTTGGTGTTAAAAACGCATGATTCTTGCGTATACCGGAATCGACGATAACAATATTTTGTCCCGCAGCGCGATAGCCTGCGTTCCAGGCAGATGACATGTTAAGTAATGCTGTGCTGTTAGTCAGCGTTGTCCAGGCAACAGGCTTGTTCAGCTCGACGCTCAGAATTCTCGCATCGGCATCGTCGTATAATTTCGCTAATGTTTCAAAGGGAAGTTTTATGTGCAACACGCCGATTTCCGAACTGGGTGATGCGTCTGTAGCAGGTGCTGATGCGCCAATTTTGGAGAGAATGTCATCAAAAGCACGTTGATTGGCGTTGGCTTGAGCTTTGATTGCGGCTGATGACATGTAACCCGTTTTTGCCGAAGAGAAATCACCGCCGCGTAATGTAATCATGATTTCCACATCACCGTGCTCTTTGTCTGCTTCTAATACTTCCTCCGGCCATTGTGCTTTTCTGGGATCCGTATAACCGATAGGACGAATGGCTCTTACATCATCTCTTTCAATGAGTGCATAGAATGCATTTCTGTCGATACTTGTTCGAATGACGGGTCTATTTTCGTCTATTTCCGTAACGTTGATCCCTTGGGCAAAATGCTCAGTGTTCATATCGGCCAGTATACGCTGCGCTTGTTCTGACATTGCTGGCGACGGTTTGAATATGGTATTGCCAAGGCTGTCCAAATCATAGTCAGCGGCATCCGTATTCAGAAATATGTCAACATTTGCGCTGTCATTTGTATTGATCGCGGTTTCGATTGCTTCAAGACTGCCATCATCATCGACTGCCTTAATGCGATATGCGTGTGTTACATCACGAGCAAATGAAATCGCATTATCGCTGCCAGCCAGAACACGAAGGCCAATTTCGTTCACATAGGCACCCATTTGACCAATACCGTTGTTCCAGTAGCCTGATTTCAGTACATTCTGATTCAGCTCGGCAAGAACGCCTTGAGCTTTATTTTCCATTGCAGCGCTTAATGAAGCCTGCTTGTTTGTCATGTCTTCGAGCGTTACCGTATCATCGAGAGTAATCAGTACTCGAACAAAACCTTTTGAATTAGCCTCATTAAGGAGATTTTCATAATCAGCAGCATCGTATTGTGCTGCCAGTGATAATGATGTTGATGCTACGAATAGGAGAAATGTTAAAAAGAAACTTGAGATTATTTGGGATTTGGGATTTGGGATTTGGGATTTGGGATTATTCTCATTTCTTTTGTGCTCCTCTAAGTGAGTTATTGGAATAGTGCTTATATCATATTATTCAACACAATGGGGCGCAAATTAAGCAAGTGTTGCATCGGAATTCACAGTTCGTCACTTGGCAGTTGAGCCATGAAAAACACTGAACAATTGCGGAGGCGAATCCCTCAGTATAGGCCAGTACCTTTCCGACAAAATCGATCATGTCATTGAGGTAGAAACGCCATTCACGCTGGCTGGCGTCAGACATTGATCCGTTCCCGTTCGATTAAAGGACGCAGTTCCGGGCGCAGGGCATTTTCGGTAATCAGATCAACCGGACAACCGAAAAGATCTTCCAGGTAGAACTGCATACCGAAATAGCGTCTGGAAGTGGCTGGACCGTCAAAGGTCACCAGAATATCAACATCACTGCCGCTGGTTGCCGTATCGCGGGCGATCGAGCCGAACAACGCCAACCGGATCACACCGAAACGAGCCTGCAACTCCGGCTTACTGCGACTTAGCAGCTCAAGCACGCGCTGTCTGTTCATTATTCAATCTCCACAAAGCGTAGCAATTACCTTCCAGGCCTTCGTGCTTCACGGAAACCCTTCGCGCACGAAAGCTATTCAAAACAGCTCAACAATATCACATCAGTCCTGCAGACAGGATTAAAATCCGATTAGTAACGGCCTAACTGCAATAGCCATCGCCGCCCTTTTTATCCCGCATCTGGATAGGCGGACATGGCACCGTGCCATAGGAGCAGTAGACACAACAGTCGCCGAGCTTGGGCTTAAGGACAGTGTGGCATAGCCCGCATTCATAGAACCATTGGCAGGCATCCGTGGGCATGGTTTCCGTCCTGGCATAACCGCACACCGGACAGGTCAGCGTGGATTCAAGAATGACAGCACTCATAAAGCATTCCTTTCAAGCTATAGATTTTCAGTTTCAGTAACAGCGACGGATGTTGCCTTGAACAACCGATCCGGCACCCACCACAGATAGAACACCATGCCGAACAGCTCAACCAGCGACTGGAATACGACGATCACCGCGGCCGTCTCCCAGCCGTCCGGCAGCGCCAGCGCGAACGGCAGCACGACAAAGGAATTACGTGTGCCGAGACTGAAAGCCAATGTACGCCCGGAATCCATCGGCAGCCGCAGCACCCGGGTCAACAGACGCGCAATCAGTGCCGCCGCCAGCAGAAAGCCTGCAAAAACAGGCAGCACTATCAGCAACACCGGACCGGCATTACGCACCGCGCCAACTTGCGCCCCGGCGATCAGAAACACCACCACCGCCAGCAAAGGCACGGGCCACCAGCCAAGACGATCGCGCCAGACTGTTCGTGCGGCTTTGGCCTCGATCCAGTATTCCGTGAATACCGAAGCCAACAGCGGCAAACCGATCAAAGTGAGCGCGGCAGGCAGCATGTCTTCCGCTTGCAGCGCGGCGCTGAAATCGGCAGCGGGCAGCATCAGCCACAGATAAACCGGCAGCAACAGCAACTGCGCCAACAGGTTCAGCGGCGTGACAGCAACCGCCCGCGCCGCGTTGCCGCGCCCGAGCTGCGCGAAAGTGATAAACCAGTCGATGCAAGGCACCAGGAGCACCAGCAGCACGCCGAGATGCAAAACCGGATCATCGGGCAGCCATTGCAGCATTAGCCAGACCACCAGGGGAATCAGCACAAAGTTGCCGATCATCGCGGCCAGCACGAAACGCCGTTCACGGAAGGCATCGCGAATGTGCAGCAGCGGCACCTGCACGAAGGTGGCGTAAAGCAGCACAACCAGTACCGGCCACAACAAGGTTTCCAGATACGGCGCTATGCCGGGTCGGGTGCCGCCCAGCGCCAACCCGCCAGCGATGGCGGCAAGATAGATCCAGACCTGCCGCCGTTCGAGCGTCAGACGATCCATCAACCACGCACCCGCAGAATCGCGAGTGTACCGGCCAGCATGAATCCGGCTGCCAGGGTAAAGGCAACTTCCGGAGAAACTACCGTCCAGACTAGACCGACGGTTGCGCTCGACACAAACTTGGCCACTCCATTGACGGTGCCGAGCACGCCGATGCCCATCGTCATCGTTTCCGCCTGCACCATGTCCGCGGTTACAGTGGATTCCAGCGCCTCCTGTACGGCTACGTATAGCCCGGCGAAAAAGAAAATGCCGGCCAGCACGATAATGCTGTCGACCGCGAACCAAAACGCCAGCGCAGCCGATGCCGCCGTGGCGACACCCAGAAAATAGCCCGCGACGAGAACAGGCAAATGGCCGGCACGATCGGCCAGCCACCCCACTGGCCAGGAAACGGCCACCTGCACGATGTTACGCCATACATACAGCAGCCCCGCCACCTGCGCCGCCTGCACCATGCTCATCGACGGAGCAAGCAGCGTGGTGGCCGCCAGAATCAGCAGCGCGTGAGAAAAATCGCCGATGCCAAACACACCCACCGCACCCAGATAGCGCTTAAAACGTACCGGCAACCCGCGCAACGTGCTGAAAAACTTCAACGCCGGATTCGGCGTATGCTGCGGATCTTGCACCAGCAGGAGAAAAGCCAGCACCGCCAGCACACCGGGAATAACCGACAGCCACAATACGAAGCGAAACGGCCCGGCGGCATCTTCCCAGTGCCAGCCTTGCGCCAGTCCCAACAACGCCACACCCAGCAGGGGGCCGAGCACCGCGCCCACCGTGTCCGCTGCACGATGAAACCCGAATGCGCGTCCGCGCGTGGTCGGACTGACCGCCTGAATCACGATGGCGTCGCGCAACGGGCCACGCAAGCCCTTGCCGAACCACGACACCATACGTCCGAGCAGGATAAGCACCCATCCCGCAGACAATGCAATCAATATCTGGCCAAGCGGCGTCAATCCGTAACCGATCAACACCAGCAGTTTGCGGTGCCCGAGCTTGTCGGCGATGTAACCCGAGAACATTTTGGTAAAACTCGCGATCGCATCGGCGATACCTTCGATAAAGCCCAGAATCGCCGCCGGAATGCCGAGAACCGCGAGAAAACCCGGTAAAATTACTGTGGTCGTCTCGTAGCAGAAATCACCCAGCGCGCTGGTAATGCCCGCGCCCGCGACTGTTCGGTTAAACCAGCCTTTTGCATCAGACGCCTGACTATCGTTCTCCGGCATCAGGATGCTCCGGTCACGCCGAACTCGATCGGCATTTTGACGTAAAACACCTTCACCCCCTCTACCTTCAGAAGTTCGAATAGACGCTCAGCCTGCTGTTCGCTGACAGCCATCGTCACCTGGACGGGCTGATCGGTCAAGTCGAAGAAATGCGCGAAATGCAGCTTGCGGCCACGCCCGAAACCCTCAGCGGCGACAGTCAATGTTGCACCGCTGATGCCCAATTGCATCGCCGCTTGCACCAGCCATTCGCCGAGTGGCGTATGACGGTGTTTGCGATCCTGCTGCGTATAGAAAGTCAATTGGAAACCCTGCATGGTTTTTCCCTGTATCAAACGGTCTTAAAAACAGAAACGGTCGCCAGCCCCAGCATCGTCATCGCCAGAGAACCCAGCACATGCGCGCTGATTGCGCCGAAAGCCCAAAGCATCCTGCCTTCCTGGATCAACACCGTGACCTCGGCGGAAAAAGTGGAAAACGTCGTCAATCCGCCGAGAAAACCAGTCACTATAAACAGGCGCCACTCGGGCGAAAAACCGGGGTGGTGGGCAAACACGGCAAGCGCGACACCGACCAGGTAACCGCCAATGAGATTCGCCGCCAATGTGCCCAGTGGAACGGTCGGAAACAGCGCGTTGAGCGACATGCCCAGCAGCCACCTGAGCACCGCGCCCAACGAAGCACCCGCGCTGATGGCTAACAAGGCGTTAAACATAAGTTTTTGTGATAAATGATTGATCGACAATTCATTCTAAATTTTATTAGCGGCAAAAATAAAGTGCTTGTGATGTTGCGGAATTCCGTTTCGAAGCAGACGTAGCAAATGCTTCAAAAAATATCAACATGCACTTGCGTTATTGGGCAATCACGGAACGCAGCATGCCAATCACCGTCAACAGCCAGACGAGCAAGGCAAACCATCCCCAATACTGGGCAATCTGCGCCAGAAAACCGTAGCCTGAGGCGTTCGTCAACGCCAGCAGAGCAGCGGTATACATGCCCATCGGAAAAACCCGGCTCCACGCAGCCGGATCGTAGACATGATAGTCCTTGCCGAATGCCAGTCTCAGCCACGGGCAGATTGTTATCCAAAGCGGCATTGGCGCTGATATGCCTTTACGCGTCAATTTTCGCGTATCCATGAACAACAGATAAGGAATCCACAGTGTGCCTATCATCCATACCAATACAGTCATCCACAAAACAATCTCCCGCAAACCTGCCCATCCCGGCGGAAGATGCATGCGCATGACAAGCTCCGAACCTGCCAGCGTAAGAATGGCGGCTGCGCCCATGCTGATCCAGTAAGGCGCATCCCAGTCCATCCATTCAAATCGTCTGAAAAACAGGCGGCAGATCAGCAAGGTTATGATCGGCACATATGCGGCAAAACCCAGCAACCAGAACCCCCCGGCTATGAGATAAGCAAAACCATCGGTTATGCCCAACGCACTCAGGAGATTGACGCCCAGCAGCGAGATTGAAACGGTGCTGACCACGATCAGCAGTGTTGGGCCGCTGATTGTTTCACGCAGCGATTTTTCCCGCATGACGATGAAGCTGGACAGAATGAAATAGCCGCAAACACACCAGCCTGTCAGCGCGACAAACCATAGACAGATTGCCAGAGACACAGCCTGATGAAAAAGAACAAGCTGCATCCCGATGGTGTTGGTGCCGACCACGAACGTCAGAAAAAGCAGCGCGCGCCTGAAAACCTTGAGATCCGCCATTAAATTCGGCAGAAAAAACAAAATGCGCGCAAGCAAAAACGCACACAGTAGCGGATAAAAAACCAGATTCAGGGTAAACAGCGCCCTGGCGATTGCAGAAAAACCCATCGCTTCAAACGCGATCGATACTATGCCGGTAGCCATTACCAGGGCGAAATAGACCGGATGGAAATGTTTTATACCGTTGCTTATTACACTGTGCCACATCATGATGGTATCCGCATAATCATTGCCTGGATCTGCTGTTGCAGGAATTTGAACAAACGAAAATGTAGCATTACCCTGCTCAAAAAATTGTGATGGCCGCAGGATCAACTATGCAGCTTTGATTATCTTAATGAAACACTCTCACCAATCATTCGTCAGTACAATCAGTGCATCAAAATAAAGCAATTCAGGACTATTTCATTATCATTTGACATTTCATCAGTTTAGCAGTAGCTTTTCTCAAGAGCGGGTATTTAACTTTTCTGTATTTGATTTTTGATTTTTCCTATTGCATTGCTCACGCGATATATATCTTTTTAATTATCGTGAATAAATTGCAAGAAAAAAATTAAAACCATCCGTTAGAAAAACCCACCACAGAGTCAGACGGCATAGCACTCGCTCTTTTGACTACATCAAAAACGTTTTTTTGATGTTACAAAACTTGAAGTGAACAAACCCTGCTGCTCTCGCCGTAAATTTTCCGCATGGCATCATGTGAGCAATCAGAACTCGCACTTCACTTCATGGCACCTCCGATTCAACTCTCTAAATCAATGGAGGATATTATGCTAAACGAAGTTTCCTTGGATCATGTCATTGATGCCGCTCATCCCGCTCTGCAGGAATACATCAGAAAATTCCGGCATACGCATGTGCGCATTCTATTTGTAGTCGATACGGAAATCAGCCTGTCCTCAGGTGCGAATGCATTTGGCGTGGAACGTGTAATTCGCCTGCTGCGTGAAAACTCAGTGGGTTGTATGCATTTTCACGTTGATGTGGGATTACGTTCGTCGGCCAGTTTCAGCGTTGTAGCATCACCGACTGGCACTAATCCGAAATATCTGGGTTTTCGCTTCAATAGCGTACTGCCCAATGGCACACTCGTAATTGATCAGTACGACGAAGTATGGTGCTTTGGTTTCAAGCCGGCCAATGACAACGGCCCGGATACCAATATTACGGCACCCGGCGCATTACCAGCCAGCAATACTGAGTTAGCGGCGTTGACTGCATGGATGAACAATAAAGGCGGCGTATTTGCTACAGGTGATCACGACTATCTGGGTGCTTCCATGTGTCACCGCATTCCGCGTGTCGGCACCATGCGCGCATGGACCAATGCACAGGGAGTACCGCCCATCAGCGGCACACAGCGCATCGACACGAATCGACCAGGCAATAACGCCGAAGCGGCAGGCGATGAAGTTATCGAGTTTGAACGTCAATCGGATGCTGTGCCTCAGTCAATCGAGTGGGTGGCATGGATGTCGCATTTCCACTCGCCTTGGCGTGTCCATCGGCGGCCACATCCTGTGTTATGTCACCCCACGCTGGGACCAATTGATGTAATGCCGGATCATCCTCATGAAGGTGTGGTATTCGATCATGTTCCCCAACCTGCAGTAAATCTGGCCGCAATCACGCTAACCAATAATTATAACTTTGGCGGCGGAGTTACTGGCAGCGAATATCCGAGTCTGGGAAGTGTGCAGCCCTTGCCTATGGTGATCGCTTATGGCCGCACACTGGCCGATCCACCACTAATTCACGAAAAAGGAGATTCCCCGGCCAAGCGTTTCGCCATGATCAACGTCTATGACGGACATGCTGCCAATGTCGGTCGAGTGGCAACTGACTCGACATGGCATCACTGGATGAATATCAATATTACCCAAGTCGAAACAGCAGGCGGAAATAACTGGGAAAAAATCAAGCGCTACTATTTAAATCTTGCTGTCTGGCTGGCGCCACCGCATTTGCCGCGCAGTTGTTTTTACTATCATGTTCTGGAAAGCTTCTATGCATATCCCGGTATCGTGGAATTTCATGCCAGGGCAGACTCACTGGAAATCGGCAATACGTTCAGAGCTCATCTGCATAAGCATTATGGCCCCTGCTGGGTGACGCAATTTATCTTCGACCTGATTGCGCTTGTCGATCCCAAACTGCGGGAACGTTTAAATGAACGATATTTACGCATACCAACACCAAAACTGCCTATTCCGCCGCGCCCTGAGCCTTGTCTGACTTGCCCGCCGCTGGAGATAGTCGAGGCTTCAGTACTCGGCGGATTTTTGCAGACTACGGCAGGAATATTGTTTGAGAAGGACAGCAGCATCGAAAACAGCTTGAAGCGTTTAAGTGAAATTAATCCAGACAAGCTTGACAAAGCGCTGCAGACCGGTGTTGAGGCCGGACTGAAAAACCTGAATTCACTGTATGCCAAATCACTCAAACTGAGCAAACAATTACTCGGTTAAGCCAGTGTTAACGTAATTACAGGCATTGGTCTATTCGAAATTAACCTGCTGGCATGCGCGATTCCTCGCCGCTTGCCGGCAGTCATCATTACTTCCAAAACGCTTCAAGTGCCAGAAACACCAGCATTCGACACACCATACAAAACCTGATCAGCAGGATTTTCTATTAACAGGGAATTTTCCCGATTAATCCGGCGATAAAAAACCTGGTTTTACGATTATGCTTGTCAGCATTCCTTTGACAAGTACAATCTGCGCATGAAACACCAAAAACATAAAACCATCGCAAGCGGTTTTGTTGTCATCGCAATCACGTATTGTCTTAAAGGAGAAGCATCATGCTGGGCAAGTTAGTTTTTTTTCTCATCATAGCCGCACTGGTTTATTGGCTGATCAAAGCCCGTTCATCGGAAGAAACCGGAAACACCCATGAAAAAACGGATGAAAGCACAGAAAGTAATACATCACCCAAGGCGCTCGAAGAAATGGTGCGCTGCGTGCATTGTGGCGTCCATCTGCCCAGAAGCGAAAGTGTCACCAGCCAGGGCGATTTTTTCTGTTGCAACGCGCATCGCCTAGAACATCAGGATTCGGATACATCAACCTAAACGTATTGTGATCACAAACGCCGCGGAAACATTTAGTTCTCATCCAGCAGACCAATTCATTGGATTCAATAGTCAGGCATACGCTGATGCCGGACACTCCAGCCTTCCGGAGTCGTTCTGGCATTCACTGCTATTATTCAACATTACCCGCATCACCATTACCAGCGGGCTCGTTATTCTGGCGTGGTCACTGTCGCTTACGAATCTGGGTTCTTATAACAAAGCACTGTTTTTTCATGCCGCCGGATGGCATCTGGTCATCAGTATTTTTCTTCTGGCGCTGATCAAGCGGCGCAAACCCGGCTTTAACGCGCAGCTTACACAGCAGGTCTGCATTGATGTCATTCTGATTTGTGTCATGATTCACGCCTGCGGAGGACTGGCCAGCGGATTGGGCATATTGCTGATGATATCGCTGGCAGGCGCGGGTCTTATCAGTCAAGGCCGGCTGACGCTATTTTACGCCGCCATCGCATCCATCGGCATCCTGTTGCAGGAAGTCTATTCGCTGCTCGCTTTCGGAACCATCCATGCCGCGCAGTTCACGCATGCCGCGCTGTTGAGTCTGGGTTATTTCGCGGTCGCCTGGCTGGCGCAGCGACTGGCGGCGCGCGTGCTCGCCAGTGAAAAACTGGTTCGTGAACGCAATATTGATCTGGCCAGTATGGCGCAGATCAATCAGCTGATTATCAAGGATCTCAAGGAAGGCATTCTGGTCGTTGATAAAAACGGCAATATCCGCCAATGCAATGATCACGCTGGCAAGCTGATCCAGCTTGACGCACAGCCCGACTATTTCCATCCCGCCAGACTCGCCGAGCATGCGCCGGAACTGGCGGCGCTGTTGCCTAGGCAATGCAATCAATTCAGCGCTGACATCAAACCGCAAAATCTGTGTATTCACGGTCTTCCGGTTCGCGTCCGTCTGTTATCGATTCCCGGCAGCCGCACTGCCAACGCCATTATTTACCTGGAAGATCTCAGCCACATCCAGGCCCAGGTACAGCAGTTGAAACTAGCTGCGCTCGGGCGATTGACCGTCAATATCGCTCATGAGATCCGCAATCCACTAGCGTCAATCAGTCACGCCGCCGAACTGCTGCACGAAGAACAGTTTAATGACGGCACCAGCAGCCGCTTGACACGCATCATCACCGACAATACCCAGCGGCTCAATAAAATTGTACAGGACGTATTGCAGCTGAACCGGCGCGACACCGCCAGCATCGATTATTTTGATCTGACCGCATTCCTGCGGGGATTTATCGGCGATCTCTGCCTGACTGAAAAAATTGACAGGGATGTATTTTCATTGCGTTCTATCGATGACAGTTTCATCTGTTTCGACCGGAATCATCTTCACCAGATACTGTGGAATTTATGCCGCAATGCGTGGCGGCATTGTCTGAAACACAAAGGCAGTATCGTCATCCAGGTCACGCGCGCACATAGTGGAGACCAGTTATATCTGGATATCTGTGACGATGGAACGGGTATAACGGAGCAGCAGCAAAAACAACTCTTCGAACCTTTTTTCACTACAACGCAACACGGCACAGGTCTTGGACTGTACATCGCACGCGAACTCTGCGAAGCAAACAATGCAGTGCTGGAATATATCCACACTACCGCCGGCGCTCAATTCAGAATAACTTGCCGAATCCACAGTCAGTCGGCCTGAGGAAAACAGACACGAATCAATAACCCATGATTTACCCAGATTCAACACCCCATGTGCTTATCGTCGACGATGAACCAGACATCATCGAGTTGCTTGAATTGACGCTGGCGCGCATGGGCATGCACGTGACCAGCGCGTTAAACATTGCGAACGCCAAGGCATTGCTGCAATCGCATGCCTATCAGTTATGTCTCACCGACATGCGGTTACAGGATGGCAGCGGTCTGGATCTATTGCAATATATCACGCAGCATTGCTCGGCTCTGCCCGTGGCCGTCATTACCGCTTTTGGCACGACTGAAAATGCGGTGGCTGCACTCAAAGCAGGCGCTTTCGATTATCTGGCCAAACCCGTGTCGCTCAAACAGCTACGGGCGCTGGTCAAATCCGCGTTAAGCCTGCCACCCATGCGGAATCAGGATATAGGCATCAAAGCACCAAACAATCAGCGCATTTTACTGGGTGAGTCTCAGCCAATGCACCAATTGCGCGCTACGATAGAAAAACTGTCCCGCAGTCAGGCCGCCGTTTATATCAGCGGCGAATCCGGCAGCGGCAAGGAACTCGCCGCGCGCATGATTCATGAACGCAGCGCGCGTCACAACCAGCCGTTTATCCCCGTCAACTGTGGCGCGATTCCGGAGAATCTCATGGAAAGCGAGTTTTTTGGCTATAAAAAAGGCGCATTTACCGGTGCAGACAAAGATCACGACGGTTTTTTTCTGGCAGCCAACGGGGGTACATTATTTCTTGACGAAGTCGCCGATCTACCATTGGCAATGCAGGTCAAACTGCTCAGAGTTATCCAGGAAAAACAGGTCCGCAAGCTGGGTGAGGCGCAAGAAAAAAGCATCGACGTACGCATTATCAGCGCGACGCACAAAAAACTCGGCGAATGCGTTGAGAGTGGCCTGTTCCGCCAAGATCTCTATTACCGGCTTAACGTGATCGAACTCGACATGCCGCCGCTTCGAAACATGCGCGAGGATATTCCGCTGATCGCCGGCAGCATTCTGGAAAGAATTTGCCGCGATACCGCAAGACCGCTCTGCCGTCTGGACAAAGAAGCGCGCGCGGTGCTGTCCAACTATGGTTTTCCAGGCAACGTACGCGAACTGGAAAATATTCTGGAACGCACACTTGCGCTGTGCAGCGATACCGTTATTGGCAAAAAGGAATTACAACTCAGAATCCGAGAGGATTCAAAAAGCACGGCAGCAGATACTATCGGCACAGACCGAAATCTACCCTTGCAGGATTACCTGGACCGGCTGGAAAAAGATTCCATCATGAACGCATTGGAACAAACCCGTTATAACCGGACAGCCGCCGCAAAAATTTTAGGCATCACGGTGCGTTCGATGCGATATCGCATGGAGCGACTCGGGTTGCAACTCGACCGAATGTAATTACATACTTATTTATCTCACCAGTGAATTGACAGCACGATAATATTTCCTGGCAAGGCATTGTATCCAGAGACTCTGACATATGCGTAAAAGTAATATCAAGCCGCATTTCTTGCAGTGTGTTTTTATTTCGAGCTGCGTTTATAATGGGGGGCATTGTGTAACACAGACTGAATATACCCATGACAAACACTGAAACAGAAATCAGACACAGCAACAAAAATGCCAAAGGGCATGCAATCGTTCGACCGCGGCGACTGACAATGCTGCTACTCCCATCCCTCCTGTTCGCATGGACGGCTTGCGCCACAGCGGAAGGCTTCATTACGGATGACTTTCTGCTTTCCGATACTGACCGGGAAAAACGCGTTGGCGAGGCATATTATCGTGCTGACCAGCAATGGATGGTCTATCAGGCGGAAGTCGCCGACGAGAATCCCTTCTATCAGATTTATCTGAAGAATCTGCGCAATGGCGATATCCGCCGCGTTTCGCCCGGCATCGGCAAAACAACCTGTTCGTGGCTTCATCCCGGGGAAGACAAGGTGTTATTCTCGTCCACCCACGGTGACCCGGACGCCAAAGCCAAAATGACGGAAGAGCTTGAACAGCGAAAATCCGGCGAACGCAAGTCCTACGCCTGGGATTACGACGCTTACTACGACATTTACGAAACCGACCTGGAAGGCAATAACATCAGGAATCTGACCAATACCATGGGTTACGATGCAGAAGCATCCTGGTCTCCGGATGGCAAACACATCGCGTTTGCTTCCAACCGCCGGGCGTATACCGGTGAGTTGACTGAAGAAGAGGCAGAGTTATTCAAAAAAGACCCCTCTTCGATGATTGATATTTATATCATGGATGCGAACGGCTCCAACGTAAAAAGACTGACGCACACCAACAGCTATGACGGCGGTCCTTTTTTCAGCCCGGATGGCAAGCGCATTGTCTGGCGGCGTTTTTCTCCGAACGGTCGTGAAGCCGAAGTATTCACCATGAATATTGACGGCTCCGACCAGAAACAGATCACCAGTCTGAAAGCATTGTCATGGGCCCCTTTCTATCACCCATCGAACAAGTACATTATTTTCTCGACCAACCTTCACGGTCATCGCAATTTTGAACTGTACATTGTCGACATCGACGGCGAAAAAGAGCCTGTCCGCGTGACCAACAAAACAGGATTTGACGGCTTGCCGGTATTCACGCCCGACGGCAAATACCTGACTTGGACCAGCGATCGCGTCCCGACCCGGAAAGGACACCTTTTTCATGGCAAATGGGATCATGACAAAGCGTTGAGAAGCCTTTCCCTGAAATAACCCTGGAAAGAACCGCGACGATCACTCCAGTGAGTCGCGCTGCGAAAAGTCTAGCTGGAAAAGAAACGCCGCTTCTTCTCCTGCGCGCTCATGTAAAGCGGTTCATCCGGTTCAAGCGCATGTCCCCAGGCTTGTATCCTGCTCCATATTTCAGGAAAGTGTTCGTACTCAAACCGTCTAAAGCGCAATGCATTTTTCCTGAATGCGGTTTTCATGTTCTGATCATGCAGAATCTTGAAGAGCAGCTGCCAGCCCAGCTTGAAATCTCTATTTTTCGCCAGCGTTGACTCCAGCCGCTGAACAGCCATTTCCGGCCGCCCCAGCTGCAATAGCGACCGGGCATCGGCAATTGCCGAATGCCCTGCATTGCCAGCCAACGCGCTGTGCTGATGCAAATCCTGCCTGATCACCTGGGCGACTTCGTCGCTCGGTTGAACGCCTTGCGCCGCCTTCTTTAACGCAAACAGTTTTTGCAGCGATTGCTGGTGTATTTTATTGATCTCATCTCGCCCATTCGCACGAATCGTTCCAGAAAAACCGGATGCGCTTACTGCTTTAGCAGCACTTTCCTGTCTTTTGCGATAGATCTGCAGCGCGAGCAATAACAGCAGAATCACCAGAAAGCCGCCTGCGGCAAACGTTTCGCCAGCAGTCAAAAATAGTAATGAAGCAACGCCGTGCTCAGTGGTCTTGCCGGAATCTTCCGGTAGAAAAGCAGCAGAGGATTCCGGCACGCCTCTTGCTGCAAGATTTCGCGACAAACCGGTATATTGGCTTCCGGTTAAACGCGCGTAAAGTATCGCATTTTGTTCAATATCGGATTTGATCGCCAAATACCGCGACTCGATCTGTGCGATATGCGCATTCAGCGTCGCAATAGCGCGGGACTCTGCTTCCAGGCCATGCTCCAGCACGATAATGCGCTGTAACAGTTGTTTAACGGTGACCGGACCATTAATTGGTAGTTCTGGTAATTCGGGTGCTGGTTGCGCCGCCTTCAAGAATGCAGCGCATAACAAAGACAGGACAAAAAAAACTAAAAAGGTTTGTTTTACCAAACCGTAAATGATCGTCGATTGGAATTCATTTTTTGTTTTCAACAAAAATAATTTTTCGAATTCGTTACTTGCAATACGTTGTCACGACCTGATTCGCTTCATTGATTTTCTGTTCACGCACATTATCATCAACATAAGCCAGACCACCCTCGCCATCCGGCATCCGCAGACGCGGCGATTCCAAAAATAACCTTAATCTGCTTTGTGCGTCAATGCATTTCTGCTTGTTTTCCGCGAGTGTTGTTTTTTTCTCTATTGCTTTCTGTTGTCGCTCCTGGCGGCGTTTTTCATACTCAGATTTTTCATCGCTCAGGGTTTTTAGTCTTTCTGGATCCTCTTCATCCGCCTTGCCCGAAAATGTAACCGGTACCGGTGCAGAATTGATTCTTAATCGCTGTTCATTACGAATCTGACCTGAAAGTGGCGGTTGATCCGCGTACTGTGTCTTGCCGTTTTCATCAATCCATTTATAAATTTGCGCGTGTACTGACAAATTGCATGACATGAATAAGATTGTAGCTACCAGATAACGCATTTTTCATCTCCAAAAGCATCTGTAATCAAAGGGTAAATAATATAAAATTATCAGTATTACTTACGGATAAAAGCGCTACAGTATAAGTCTGCTGCCAGCAAAAAATGGCATTCGCACCGCTCCGGCAATGAATTACCACAAAAAAATCATATGATTTCGATATAATATTGCTTTGCAAAGGACAGTTACCTACTATGCAGTTAATTCAAAAAGCGCTCACCTTTGATGATGTTTTGCTGATTCCTGCCCACTCCTCGGTTCTACCACGTGACGTCAGTCTCGCGACCCAGCTCACACGCACCATTTCCTTGCATATTCCGCTTGCATCGGCGGCAATGGATACCGTAACCGAGGCACAGCTTGCCATTGCCATCGCCCAGGAAGGCGGCATCGGTATCCTGCACAAGAACATGTCCATCGAACAGCAAGCTGCTCAGGTGGCTAAAGTCAAACGCTTTGAAAGCGGCGTTGTCAAGGATCCGATCACCATTCCGCAAAACATGACCGTACGTGAAGTACTGGATGTGATCCGGACACATCATATTTCCGGTCTGCCTGTCGTCAATGGCAAGAAAGTGGTGGGCATCGTCACCAACCGCGATCTGCGTTTTGAAACGAATCTGGATCAGCCTGTCAAAAATATCATGACCCCAAAAAAACGACTGGTTACGGTCAGTGAAAACGCCAGTCGTGAAGAAGCCATCAATCTGCTGCACAAACATCGATTGGAACGCTTGCTGGTCGTCAACGACGCATTCGATCTGCGTGGCTTGATTACTGTCAAGGATATTACCAAAATGGCCGAACACCCCCTGGCTTGCAAGGATGATCAGGAACGACTGCGCGTCGGTGCTGCGATCGGCGTCGGCGAAGGCAGCGAGGAACGCGCAGATGCTTTGGTCAAGGCGGGTGTAGATGTCATCGTGGTTGATACCGCGCATGGCCACTCACAAAGCGTGCTGGATCGCGTCAGCTGGATCAAGAAAAATTATCCGAATATTCAGGTCATCGGCGGCAACATTGCCACCGCCGATGCTGCTCGCGCCCTGGCGGACAGCGGTGCAGACGCGGTTAAAGTCGGCATCGGGCCGGGGTCGATCTGCACCACACGCGTTGTCGCCGGCGTGGGCGTGCCTCAGATCACTGCCATTCACAATGTCTCGGAAGCATTGCAAGGAACAGGCATACCAGTGATCGCGGATGGCGGCATCCGCTACTCGGGCGATATCGCCAAGGCCCTCGCAGCAGGCGCCAACTTGGTCATGCTTGGCGGTCTGCTGGCCGGAACGACCGAGTCCCCCGGTGAAATCGAACTGTATCAAGGCCGTTCCTACAAAAGCTATCGCGGCATGGGTTCGCTTTCCGCCATGCAGCAAGGCTCCAGCGACCGTTATTTTCAGGAAAAAGAACAAAAAAACAATGACAAGCTCGTGCCGGAAGGCGTGGAAGGCCGCGTTCCCTTCAAAGGCAGCATCGCCGCAGTAATACATCAATTGATGGGCGGCGTGCGTTCGAGCATGGGTTATCTCGGTTGTGCCAGTATCGCCGAAATGCACGAAAAAGCAGAATTTGTCGAGATCACCTCCGCCGGCGTGCGCGAATCGCATGTCCACGATGTCCAGATCACCAAAGAAGCACCCAACTACCACGTCAAATAAATCGCTCACACACGCACATTCATGCACCAGAAAATCCTTATCCTGGACTTCGGCTCCCAGTATACGCAGCTTATTGCGCGGCGCATCCGCGAAACCCATGTTTATTGCGAACTGCATCCTTATGACGTAACGCCGGAATTCATCGCCGCATTTGCGCCGCAGGGTATCGTGCTGTCCGGAGGCCCCGCTTCCGTGACCGAAGAGGAAACACCGCGCGCCCCGCAGATTGTCTTTGAACTCGGCGTTCCAGTGCTGGGCATCTGCTACGGCATGCAAACCATGGCCGCGCAGCTCGGCGGACGTGTCGAAAACGCCAAAGTGCGCGAATTCGGTTACGCCGAAATCCATTCCGACGGACATGGCGCACTGTTTAGCGATATCCGTGATCGCACGGATGGTGATGGTCGTCCCATACTGGAAGCCTGGATGAGCCACGGCGACAAGGTTGAAACCTTACCGGAAGGATTCGAAATCATGGCTTCCAACGCGGCGACGCCGATTGCCGCCATGGCCGACGACAACCGCCGGTTCTACGGCATACAGTTTCATCCGGAAGTCACTCATACGCCGCAGGGCAAAACCATCATTGACCGCTTCGTGCACGGCATCTGCAATCTGGGACACGACTGGAACATGCCCGGCTATATCGAAGAGGCAGTCAATAAAATCCGCGCCACAGTCGGCCGCGAGCGCGTGATTCTCGGATTGTCGGGTGGTGTCGATTCCTCCGTCGCGGCGGCTTTGATTCACCGCGCCATCGGCGACCAACTGACCTGCGTATTCGTCGATAACGGCCTGCTGCGCGCGGGTGAAGCGAAACAAGTGATGGATACTTTCGCCAACCATCTATCCGTCAAAGTCATTCACGTTGACGCCAGCCGGGATTTTTTCAATCAGCTGAAAGGCGTGACCGACCCGGAAGACAAGCGGCGCATCATCGGTCGTGAATTCGTCGAAGTTTTTCAGGCTGAATCAGCGAAACTCACCGATGCCCAATGGCTCGCACAAGGCACCATTTATCCGGACGTCATCGAATCGGCAGGCGCGAAAACTAAAAAAGCCAATACCATCAAGTCCCATCACAACGTCGGCGGCTTGCCGGAAACACTGCGCCTGAAACTGCTTGAACCCCTGCGCGAACTGTTCAAAGATGAAGTGCGTGAACTCGGTCTTGCGCTCGGCCTGCCGCGCGAAATGATTTTCCGTCATCCCTTCCCCGGTCCTGGGCTGGGCGTGCGCATTCTGGGCGAAGTCAAATACGAATACGCCGAATTGCTCAGACAGGCAGACCGGATTTTTATCGAGGAATTGCAACATGCCGGTTGGTACGAGAAAACCGCACAGGCCTTTGCCGTTTTCATTCCGGTCAAATCCGTCGGCGTCATGGGTGACGGACGGACTTATGAATATGTCATCGCGTTGCGCGCCGTCCAAACACAAGACTTCATGACCGCCAACTGGGCCGAGCTACCGTATGCGCTGCTAGGCAAGGTATCCAATCGCATCATCAACGAAATTCGCGGCATCAATCGTGTGGTTTACGATATATCCGGGAAACCACCCGCCACAATTGAGTGGGAGTGACACTCTATACTGAAAAACATCAAGATCGGCGGTGTCAATGTGGCGTGGCAACGGCGAATCAGGAATCACAGATGTCAACAGTTCCTCGCCGCGGCGGATTCGCGAGCATTTCACATTACTTGTGTGATCGAGACAAACAATAATCAGCAATACTGACATAATGCTGAACAGTTAGATTTTCGGCGCGCAGATTTGCATCGATATCGAGACAATTAAAGTCTTCACGCGTGAGATAGGCTGACAGTGTGTTACGCAACGTTTTACGTCTCTGTGAAAACGCTGCGCTGACGACCTGGGAAAATAGTACTTCATCACCGGCGGCAGGTGAATTTTCATCGAGCGGACGCATGGCCACGATAGCCGATTCAACTTTGGGCGCGGGACGGAAAGATTCGGGCGGAACGGTAAAAATTTGTTCCATTGCAAAGCGATATTGCAGCATGACGGACAAACGTCCGTAGCTGGACGTCGATGGTTCGGCTACCATGCGTTCGACGACTTCTTTTTGCAGCATGAAATACATATCCCGGATATAGGTACTGAACCGACTGAGGTGAAAAAGCAGCGGAGTCGAGATGTTATAGGGCAGATTGCCTACAATGCGCTGATCGCCGCCCAATGCCGAGAAATCAAACTTCAATGCATCAATGGAATGAACGGTGAGCTTGCTTTGCGGGTAGTCGCGCTGTAATTGCGCGACGATATCACGGTCTATTTCGATAACCGTAAGATGATTAAGTATTTGCAGCAGTGGCGTTGTTAATGCACCTAGTCCAGGTCCAATTTCAACAAGATTGTCTTTCGGTTGCGGATGTATCGCGCTGATAATGGCGGCAATAACCTGACGATCAACAAGAAAATTCTGGCCAAAGCGTTTTCTGGCTCTATGACGAAAATCATCAGCCATCGTCGGTATGACCGTGCTGCATATCAGTCTGCACGGTGTTCTGTGCGAGCTCAATCGCTGTCTGAATTGCAGTGATGAGACTTCCCGCATCTGCTCTCCCGGTACCAGCCAGATCCAGTGCGGTGCCATGATCAACCGAAGTGCGGATGATCGGCAATCCCAAAGTGACATTGACGCCCGCCCCAAAACTGGCGTGTTTCAGAACCGGTAACCCCTGATCATGAAACATGGCCAATATGCAATCATACTGCGCAAGCTGATACGGATTAAACAGTGTGTCAGCCGGCAACGGCCCGCTCAGCCGCATACCTTCACCACGCAACTTTTCCAGCACGGGAATAATGATATCGATTTCTTCGCGCCCCAGATGTCCAGATTCGCCAGCATGCGGATTCAGTCCGGCGACAGCGATCCGGGGCAAAGAAAGTGCGAAACGCGCAATCAAATCATGATGGATAATACGCAGTTTGCTTTCCAGGTTTCCGGCGGTAATTGCCGCAGCCACATCCTTGAGCGGCAAATGTGTTGTTGCCAGCGCAACACGCATGCCGCCGCCGATAAGCATCATGACGACCCGGCTGTGCGTGAGTTCAGCCAGATATTCGGTGTGTCCGGTGAATGGGATGCCGGCATCGTTGATAATGCCTTTATGCACCGGCGCAGTGACCATGGCGTCATACTGTTTGCTGCAACACCCGACAACGGCCTGCCGCAACAGGGCAGTGACGTATGCCGCATTGGCTGGATTTAAAACACCGGCCTCGACCTTCCGGGCCAGTGGAACATGATGGATATACAAGCAACCTGGCTGATGCCGCTCCGGCGGAATTGCAGCATGATCAGCAAGCTGTACCGGAATCCGCAATGTTTCGGCGCGTGCTTTCAGCAAGTCACGGTCAGCCATAAAAATCAGCCTGCAATCGAAGCGGTGTTGCGCTGCCTGAAGGCAGATATCCGGGCCGATACCGGCAGGCTCACCGGTGGTAACCACAATCGTTGGCAGAGATTCGGTTGTCATTCAGCTTAAGCGGTGATTGGATTCAAACATCTTCAGCCAAGTACTCAACGTACGCTTGATCACGCAGCTGGCGCAGCATTTCCTGAATAACGACTTCAGCTTTTCGTGAACGGATAGCCTGCCTGGCATTTTCACGTTGCTTTTCATCACTGACGTCTTGAGTGCGGCGCTCAGTAACCTGGATTAAATGCCAGCCAAACTGCGTTTGCACCGGCTCGCTGATCTGGCCCGGCAACAGTGCATCCATGGCTTTCTCAAATGGCGGCACGGTATTACCGGGAGATAACCAACCCAGATCGCCGCCCGATGAAGCACTACCGTCCTCGGAATAGAGCTTGGCGAGTTCGGCGAAATTCTCGCCATTGTCGATGCGTCTTTTAAGTTCGATGATCTGTTCCTTTGCGTCACTTTCAGAAGTCAGCTCGCTGACCTTGATGAGAATGTGGCGCGCGCGCGTCTGATCGATGATCACTGACCGGTTTTCCACTTTACGGCGGTCGAGTAACTTGAAAATATGAAATCCATTGGGACTCTCCACTACCGGCGTGATTTCGCCGATGTTTAATGGCGACAGCAGCTGAGCAAATGTAGGCCCCATCTGCGCCATAGGTCGCCAATCGAGAATGCCGCCGCTCATGGCGTCGGGCGCCTCGGAAAATTCCGCGGCAACCTGAGAGAAATCCGCGCCACTCCGTAGCTTCCCAAGCGCTTCTTCTGCGCGCCGGCTTTTTTCGAGAATTTTCGGGTTATCCATATGCTCTGTTACCGAAATGAAAATATGCGCCAGCAGGTATTCTTCATCACTGCTCCCGGATGTTTCCTGGGTGCGCAGAAAATTGTCGATTTCACCTTCGGTGACATTGACCTGACTGCTGATCTGGCGCTCTTTTAATCGGGCCATAATCATTTCATTACGTATATCCTGCCGGAATTTACTAAAACTGATACCATCTTCTTCAAGAACAGCATAGAACGCCTGCAAGGACAGTTGATTTTCATCGGCGATACGGCGAATGGTTTCATCCAGCTCGCTGTCACTGACTGACATGCCGATTTCTTTGGCATGCTGAAGTTGTATTGATTTCAGAATGAGTGTTTCGAGCACTTGGTTTTGCAGGGAATTCAGCTCGGGAGGCTCTATACCCTGTTGAAGCAGGTTTCTTCTTGCAGTAGCAACAGCGCTATCCAGCTCATTCAGCGTGATGACTTCCTCATTGACGATAGCCACAATTTGATCGAGCAAGGCCTTTCTGCCCGGCGCGACAGAGGACTGAAGCAGTTGCTGCGTGTTAACCTCTTTGCCTGTATCTGACGTTACGTTGTCGTCGCTGCGTGTTTCGATCGTTTTGTCTTCCGTTTCATCTGCGGTTATTTCAGCGGCCAGCGTCGATGAAAACAATAACAGAAATCCGGTGAGCAAGCTGAGGTAGATTTTTTCTGACATTGCGGCAAAAAATTAATAAATGCTGGTATAACCAGGAATGCTTTGCTGTAAAACTTGCAGCGGATTAGAGCCAATGTTCATCAAACCGTTCAATTCGAGCTGGACAAAAACAGCCGTGGTTGTACTTTGTGTTGCAGTCGTCAATTTTTGCACAACAGCACGCAATTTGTAACAGCAGGAGACATACTCAAATCCTGCCAGCCCTGCCAGCAAACGATCGTCCTGTAATGAATAATTGACACGGGCTACCGTATGCAGGTTGTTCAGAATAGGCCATTGAATCGAAGTATCAACCTGTTTGATGGCTGTATCCAGCTGGTTAATCAAAATATCGCCGCGTTCCCGTATATCGCGGGTATACCGGTAACCCAGGTTGATCACTTTGCCGGGTTCGGGCTGATAGCTGATGCCGGCACGGATTTTTTCAGTGATAAGCGCCTGCTCATCCACCTGCAGATTAACATCCGTACTGATGGTGCGTGTCAGGCGGCCAGCCAGCGCCGCGATAAAGTCGACATTACTGCTGGTAATCTGGGAATTCAGAATAACTCGCCGGTCGTCAAAACGAAATTGCTGACCAATGGCCATACGTAATCGCTCAATGCCGGTTGAAGGCTCAATTAAACGCGATGTCAGCGCTAGCGTAACGCGGTTGGCGTCGTTGATACGATCGCTGCCGGTAAAACGGTTTTCAGTTAAAATTTGCGCGAAACTGAAGTCCGATTCAGCGGAATCAAAGTTGGGTAAAAAGCTTTGATTGACATAAGGTATGTATACATAAAAAGCCCTTGGCTCGAGCGTCTGAATATAGCCCGTATTGCCAAAGTTGATATGCCGGTCAAAAATGACACCGCTGTCGAGACTGACAATCGGCACCACACGATCAGGATTGTTGCCTTTAGTGCCGACATCCATCGATAAATCATAATTCGTATAATGCAATCCGAATTTCGGCGTCAGAAAACCGTAAGAATTGCGTAATGGCACGCTGACCGTAGGGAAAAAAGTAAAGCGTTTGCCCTCGATGAAAGTCTGGTGTGCAAAATTAGTCCAGCTGGCATCCAGACTGAAATCCATGCCCGCAACGTTACGCTTGATGGCGTTCATGGTCAGATGCGGCAGGCGCTTGTAGGGTGAAAGGGTCAGCAAATTGGTATTCAGCGCAGCGCGCGGATCCTGCAAAGTCTGAAACTGTTGTGCCACAGCGGAAAAACTCAATACGCCGTCATGACCCAGATCACCGAGATAGTGCAGACCTGCCTGTTGCAGCAAATTGGTCATACTGATTTGCGACATATTGTTGGACAAATCCCGCAAGAAACGATTATCCGACACACGGTTATAATCGAACTGGCCGCGCCAGCCATGTCCGAAATACTGTGCATGCTGAAATGCGACACCGTAACGCGTCTGATGTGTGTCGAGGTCATCGGGTAGTATGTCAGATTGCAGTCGGCCCTGAACATTATGACCAATATAGCGCATTTCATTGCTCAGCAGGAATCCGCGTTTCGACATGGCGCGCGGCGCAATAGTCGCATCCATGTTCGGTGCAATATTGATATAAAAGGGGAAAGCCAAATCAGCGCCACTGCGCGCGGTATGTCCGACAACCGGAGCCAGGAAACCTGTTTTGCGTTGACCGGTGTAGGAAAAATCCAGCCAGGGCGTGTACAAGATGGGAATGCGCTTGAAATAAATACTGACATTGCGCGCGACACCTGTTTCCGTGGCGCTGTCTATTTTCAGGTCTTTAGCCTGAATGAACCAGTCCTCCTGATCAATCGGGCAAGTGGTATAGCTGCCGCCTTTCAGGCGATACTGATTCTTGCCTTCGAAAAACAATGTTTCACCACTGCCGCGGCCGTCGCTATTTTTCATCGTATAACGCGGCTCGGATAAGAAACCAACATCCGTATCCAGATTTAATTTGAGGTAATCACCCTCAATAATGTCTTTTCTTCTGTCCAGCCGGAGATTGCCCGTGATCTCGGTTTCATTCGTCGTCTTGAAAAATTTCATGCGGTCAGCAGTCAGCGTATTCTCGCCATAACACAATTTTGCATTGCCGATCGCTTCCATTTCCTGCTCATAAATGCCTTCGACGCGCTCCGCTTCAATGGTGACAGATTCGTCGTCCGGATTTTCCGGTGATGCCGCCGCGTCCGGAGAAGCTGCATTGAGGATTATTACTGGCTTTGCCCGAGGTTTGATGACATCACTTCCTGCTACGAGCGACGGCGAAATGCAACCGATCATCAGAGCAAGCAGACAACATGCGATATTCGTTGCGTTCTTTTGTCCGTTCATGTTTGTCTTGTGAGCATGTGACGTAGCCTCCAATCTCGCAGGTCACCAGTTAGTCTACAAAAGACAGGAACACCAGGAGCACATCTTCTTTCTGAATACAAATACAGGCCTGTTATAAAAAATTGAAAATTGCAGTCATCACGCATCACAGAAAAAAACTGAATGGGATGTTGAATTATATACAAAACGAAGCATGTCAGCCTAACATAAGGCTGCAATTCTAACGAATAAAGTGAAGTGGCCTCTGAAAGCTGAACACCCGATTGGTCATGACAAGGACATCAGCAGCAATCTGATCGTGAATGAAAGGCACAACTACTTCCGCCTTGCCAAAAATAAAAATCAACGCACTTTAAACCCCGCTCAACCGAGGCTTTTAGGTTGAACAACATCCAGCTACATTTATTATGTAGCCCGGCAAGTTACCAACTACAAATTAGCGGTCAAGAAATTAACATCTAAGGTTGGCGGGATTACAGAAACGGACAGTGAGACGTTGATCACGGCTTACGAAAAGAAAGTCCGAAAGTTGGAAGAGGAAAAAATCATGCTCGATGAAAAAATCGCAAAATGTGACCGTCCACCGCATTCGTTTAACGAAGCCTATCGAACTACGTTTGCGTTTCTCTCAAACCCGCAGCAGCTCCGGTCTTCCGATAGGTTGGAACACAAAAAAACCATTCTAGAACTGGCTTTTCGCGAACCGCTGCCATATTGCAAAAAACGGGGTTATCGAACTCCCCAGAAGCCGCTTCCGTTCTCGCTTTTAGAGAAAAGTGGTATAGGTAAATATGATATGGTGCCGACACCAAGAATCGAACTCGGGACCTTCTGATTACAAAATGTAGCTATAAATTATACATACATATAAAACAAATGCTTGCAACACTTGCCATAACCACAATCAATGTCACGCAATCCCAAATCTCTGTATTTCAGTTACAGTCTGGCACAAATTTGTCACGCTCATTTTTGATCTATTTGATTCAAAATTTAAGTAGATTTATTTATTAACATTTTCGTCATCCAGTTTTTATATAAATAAGTTTGCCTTCTGGAATATGGTGTACAAGATTTTTGTGTACAAAAAATTTTTTAGTCGCCCGGTAGAGGCAATCTTTTTTATTGCAAAATTTTGTTTATTGTGTTGATACCGGTTTAAAATTGACCACCCATTACGGTTGAATTTTGACCAGGGTAAAATAGAGCGCAGGATACTACGCATCTGTGGATAAGTCGACCAGACTGAGTTGGTGTTTTGCCTCCTGCT